>JACPVD010000146.1 GCA_016191895.1 Chloroflexota bacterium
AGCCGGCACAAGGGAAAAAACGCATGGCGAAAGAAACGACGCCAATCCCGCAAGAAATGCAAGTCCAACTGTGATTTGAGAAATATCCATTTCAGTCCTTTATATAAAAGTGTAGGCGACCCGGCCGCAGAGGACAAAAAGACTCATTTCCCTGACGGGTCGCCCATACTTTTTATTACACTGATTTACAACTTCAACTCGTCCACCGTCACCACCGTGCCATGATCGGGCCAGGTCATGCGCTGTTCGCTTTGAGCGAGGGAGATATACGGCGTCGTCCAGCGGAAGATCCATTTGGCGTCCTCCGGCCGGACGTTGATACAGCCATGCGAACGCCTCTCGCCGAAATCGTTATGCCAGAACGCACCGTGAATGGCAACGCCGTCGCCGTGAATGAACGTGCTCCACGGAACAGCCGGCGTGGAATACCCCGCCTGCGAATTGCCGGCGGTCATGTTCTTGGAAATGATCTTCCAATGCGTATGCAGGTCGCCGACGGGAGTGGCAAGCGCATCCGATTTCGCGCCGGTGGCGTCGAAGGCTTGTCCGCTTGCCATGCGGCAGAAGTAAACTTCGTTCCCGCCCTCGAAACAGGACAAGGTCTGATAGGTTACGTTTGCCACGATCTTCTTCAAGGCCGGGTCCACATCGGGGCTGATCGGAGCGACATCGGCTTCCGTCAATATTTTTGCGCCAGCGCCATCGAACCAGAAAAATTCGCCGTATGCGCCATATCCATAACCATGTCCGCTTGCGTCTTCATTCCAACGGTATTCGGTAAAACCATTGTTCTGGCGAATCTGGTCGATCCAGATGACCTGCCCGTAATACACGCGCGGCGGAAAATTATAAACAATGTGATCCTGCATCCATGGAGAGGCGGCAACCCCTTCAAGGGTCAAATCGATATATGGCACGGTTACCTCGACCCAAAACCCGGCCTGTCCCTGCGGCATGGCTGCGACAGGTGTATTAGGCAAATTGCGCGTGGGCTGCACCCGCGAAGACCAGATATATCCCTGTGAGGTTTCCAAATATTTTTGATTAACCAGCCCGGGTACGTTGCCAATCACCTCGCGTCCCCAGGGAATTAAAGTATCAGCGCCCAATACGCCAAGCGATGTATCCAGTCCGCTGGCGTCGAGTGGGGTCGGGCGGCTGCGAACGTCAGTATCGTCCGTCAGCCTGCCGATGATCTCACTTGCGGGGAATTGCGGCAGGCGTTTCGGCGCGTACAGTTTTTCGTAATAACCATCCAGTTTAAGCGGATTGAACGCAAGCGCGCCCAACCCTACGCCTGCGACCTTAAAAAAATCACGACGGGAAAACGATCGGTTCATGCTTCACCTTAAGAATGATGTGTGGCGCAAAATAGTTCCGTAATGTTTGCATAAGGCGCGTTCTCTTACGTGCCCGTTGGAGTTACGCCTGCCCTGGCGGGCGGTGCCAGGGGAGAACGTCAACTGCGCGGTTAAAGGATACCTGCAAACAAAATCAACGTCAACAGACTTGTGAGAAGCCATTAATCATTCAGATAATTCTCGAGTGCGCGCAGGCAGTTTGCGCTTAACTTATGTCCCACTTCATCTTCGCAATACGTCACCTGTGCCCCAGCCTGCTCCAGTAATTCAATCGAGGCGCGCGCGCGGTCGACAGGCACCATCTGATCCTGCGTGCCGTGCGCCACAAAAATATTCTTTCCGGCGAGCGGCCTCTTCAAAACCATTTCATCGAGTCCCGAAGGCACGAACCCAGCCAACACACCCATCTTGCGGATACGCTGCGGATGTAACATTCCCACCACATTGACCATCGCCGCGCCCTGGCTGAATCCCATCAAATCGACTTGCCGCGCATCCACCCTAACGGAAGCCGAGTACTCGTCAATGAGGCGGATCAGCGCCTCGGCCGCCGGCAAAAGCGTCTCAAAACTGGGTCGGCCGTCAGCGCGGCTATGAGGCGGACGCCAGGAGAATCCGCTCGATTCGGCGAGATGAGGCGCGCGCGGGGCGATCATCCAATAGTTTGGGGAGAGTCCGCGCGTGAACACCCACATCGAATTTTCGTCGCCTGTCCAGCCGTGAATGAGTACAAGCAAACGCGCACGCTCCGATTGTGACTCGCGCACGCGCAACGTCCAATCGTTGAAAGTAACCATCTCAGAATTATTTGCGACCAGCATTTTTCATGATCCAATCCGAAAGATAAAACAGGCCGATAATCAACACCACAGGCACAAGCCCGATCAATATGCACAACAATCCCATCAAAGCGGCGCGGCCATCATAGACCAGCCAGATCAAACCGACGCCGACGATCAACAGCAAAAGAACCGCGCCGATGACAAGACGACGGTTGGTCTGCTTTTCATACTCCTTCAAATCGCGCGACATTACGTCATCTACCCGTTCCGAACAACTTCCTGCCAATTCGCGCCGACCACGATACAGCGTGTTTAAGTTGCGGCAACGCTTCATCGAAAGCCTGCTCGCCGAGTTTCACCACATCGGCAACGACGACTTTTTCCAGCAGGTTGATATCATGCACCCGCGGGCGGATGATGGCATCCGGCTTGTCCAACTCCAATCGAAAATGCGCCACCGCCCGGGAACTGATGTCTACCGAGCGCATGAAAATATCCAGCGACTGGGCGAAACTCATGCGTGTAATTCGCTCGGCAATTGTACGTGGGAGTATGCGCGGCATGGGGATGGTATAGGTGGATATAGGCTTGTCCATCGGGTCATTGAGCGTCACGGCCACGACAGGCAATCCCGGTGAAAGCATTCGCGCCACCGAAACCGGGACGGGATTCAGCACGCCCCCATCCACTAATTCCCATCCATTTAAGCGCTGTACCGGAAAAATACCCGGCAACGCAATCGTGGAAAGGATCGCATTTTTCAACGAGCCTTCGGAAAGAATTACTTCGCCGCCGGATAGCACGTCCACAGCAGTGACTGCGCAGGGAATTTTTAGATCGTCAAATATTTTTTCACCCACTGCCCGGGCAAGAAAATCACGAACTCCCGCAACCCCAAGCAGGGACGGACCATCTTCAGCGAAATGGCCAAACAAACGGCTTTGGTCGGCCTCCTCGAATAATTGTTGAATTTCATCGGGAGATTTTCCAAGCGCGTATAAAACCGCCACGAGGCCGCCGAAACTTGTTCCTGCCACTGCACGGATCTTAAATCCCTCCTGTTCAAGCCGGCGAATCACGCCGACGTGTGAGTTTCCCTTGGCCCCGCCGCCGCCCAACGCAAGTGTAATTTCCATCAAGGCGGGTTTTCCTGGCACGTCAATTTCTGCCGCCGGTAATGTAATGCTCCAATTGCAAGATCATCGATTTCTGCACCTCCACCACCTCTCGAAGCACGTCTCGAATAGAGATCAAACCGAGCAATTCCCTGCCGTCGTATACGGG
>JACPVD010000152.1 GCA_016191895.1 Chloroflexota bacterium
AGGTGCGCGCTTCCGTCGGCGTATTGACCGAGCAGCATGGCCTGTACACGCGCATGAGCGGTATGGAATACCTCGACTTCTTCGGTGATATTTACGGGCTGCGCGATGCCACCCGGACGAACACGCGTAATCGGTTGCTCGAATATTTCGGGCTGGCCGAGTCCGCCCATCGCCGCATCGGGGAATATTCCAAAGGCATGAAACAGAAGCTCGCACTGGCGCGCGCCCTCATGCACGAACCTCCCGTGCTTTTGCTCGACGAGCCAACCACCGCCATGGACCCTGAGTCGGCGCGCCTCGTCCGTGACCAGATCGCCAGCCTGAAATCCTCCCAGCGCACTATCATCATCTGTACGCATAATCTCGCCGAAGCTGAAGTTTTGGCGGATGTTGTCGCCATCATCTATCGCGGGCGCATCCTCGTTAGCGGGACTTTGGAAGAGTTGAAACACAATACGCTTGGCCCGCGTGAGTACGAAGTCCGCCTTGCGCAGGATTGGGACGGTGCGCTGAATCTTCCCGACGGCGTTACTTTGAGTGAACGCGCCGACCATCACCTGCGCTTCCGCGTGGATAATCCGCATGAGGGGAATCCTCTGCTTGTGCATGAACTCTCCGCCGGCCGCGCGCCGGTGTTGTCCATTCAGGAAGCGCCGCGCACGCTTGAGCAGGTCTATCTCAAAGTCATGGCCGAGGCGCAGGTGACGCGTCCATTGGCCGAGCAGGTATAAGGTCATGCAAGAGCGATTGCATCTCGTCTGGCTCATCAGCAAGCGCGAACTGCGCGACCAGTTGCGCGACTGGCGCATCCTGGCACCCCTTCTTATTTTGACAATGGTTTTTCCCTTCCTGATGAACTCCTTCGCGTATGGTGTAGTTCAATTTGCCAATCAATACGGGGGCAACCTGATTGTGGATCGCCTCGTCCCGTTTTCGATTCTGATCATCGGATTTTTTCCCATCACGATCTCGCTGCTTGGCGCGCTGGAGTCTTTTGTTGGCGAGAAGGAGCGCGGCACGATCGAACCTTTGCTCAGTTCTCCGCTCGCGGACTGGCAGTTGTATCTCGGAAAATTGATCGTCGGCAGTGCGACCCCGTTGATTTCGAGTTTTATCGCCATCGCGATCTACCTCGTTGTGGTTTCCCGTCAGCAATTGAATATGCCGGATGCCCCTGTGTTTATCCAGTTATTCCTGTTGACCATCGCCCACGCCTTGTTGATGGTAAGCGCCGCCATCGTTTTTTCCATTCAGTCCACTTCCGTTAAAGCAGCCAACTTGCTGGCTTCGTTCATCATCATTCCGGTCGCCATGCTGATGATGGGAGAGAGCTTCCTGCTTTTCTGGGGCAATAACCAGGTGCTCTGGCTGGCGGTAATCGCTGTAACCATCGTGGCCGGATTGCTCGTCCGCCTTGGACTGGCGCATTTCCAGCGGGAATACCTGCTTGGCCGTGAAATTGATATGCTCAACCTGCGTTGGATGGGACGCACTTTTTGGGGATATTTCAAAGGTGAGGGGCATTCGCTATTCGAGTGGTATTTCGTTTCTGTTGGTGGAACGCTCCGGAAGTTGGCTAAACCTCTCATTCTGTTGGTGGTTTTGGCGGCGTTCAGTTTTTTGGGAAGTTTTTGGTGGGTGGATAATAATCTTCCCGATTACTACGCTTCCAAAGGCGATCCGCAGGAATACGTTGACTTGAAGGAGCGAGTGAATAAAGAGTTTGATTTTGGAGAATTGGGAGGAGAGATCAATGCCCCGACGCTGTTTCTTCATAATGCGCAAGCTACACTTGTGATCGCCTTTTTCGGTTTATTCTCGTTCGGTGTGTTGGGTATCATCCTCTACATATTGAATATCAGCCTGATCGGCGTTTTACTGGCATTAGCCAAGATCGCGGGCATTTCACCGGGAGCGTTGATCCTCGCCGGCATTTTGCCGCATGGCATTTTCGAGATCCCCGCGCTGATGCTCTCCTGCGCGGCGGTCATGAATATTGGGCTGGTGCTGGTCACGCCGCAGGCCGGGCGGACAGTGGGCGAGGTGCTCCTCGAAGCGTTGGCCGATTGGGCGCGCGTCGTGTTGGGGTTGGTCATCCCCTTGTTGGCGGTGGCGGCTGTCATTGAATCTTACATTACGCCGAGACTGCTTTTGAATGTGATCGGGCAGGGATTTTAATGGCAAAAGTTGTCATCCTTGGTTCATCTAACGCCATTTCACACAAGGGTCACGAGAATACGCACATGGTCATCGTGGGCGAGACGCGCACCGTGCTCGTGGATTGCGTCAGCAACCCGCTCATGCGCCTCGAACAGGCGGGCGTAGACTTCAACACGATCACAGACATCATCGTCACACATTTTCACCCCGATCACGTATCGGGTGTGCCGTTGCTCCTCATGGATATGTGGCTGATGGGACGCCGCGGCGCGGTCAATATTTGCGGCCTACACCACACGATTGACCGGCTCGAAACCCTGATGGGGCTCTACAGTTGGGACAAGTGGCCGGACTTCTTTCCGGTGTCATTCACCCGCCTGCCCGCTTCCGAAATGATCCTGGCATTGGACTGTCCCGAATTCAGGATTTACTCCTCCCCCGTGCAGCACCTGATCCCCACCATCGGCCTGCGCG
>JACPVD010000153.1 GCA_016191895.1 Chloroflexota bacterium
CGTTTCCACAAGATATGTCTCAGCCAATTTGCCAGCGGACTGATAATCCTTGATCTTGGCAATCGTGCGCAATTTGCTATCCTGCACATCGGGCTGGTCAAACGCATTTATGCCAAGGATGTGACACGCAACCGCAATCGTAATTTCCCAGCGGAAGAATTCTCCGCCCACATCATATGGGTTTGTCATTAGAAATTCGATCACAGGGAAGCCCGCCGATCTCAACGCATTTATCTCCTTGTCCAGTTCACCGTTATTTCGCAAGTAAATGAACAAGCGATCACTGCCATACATATCTGGCGCAGCAAATGGTTCCAAAGGCACGGGAAGGATTCCCTTTCCATGCTTGCCACTGGACTCGGCAACCACTTGCTCGATCCAACCCGCCAGCGCCGAAACAGCCGCATCACTCAGGATCGTCAACTTGTCTCTACCTGCGAGAGCAGACTCAGCGAGCAGGGCGCCAAGTGCAAATCCTGCGCTGGTATTATCGGTGGAAGCCTTTTTGATTCGCTCCGCAGAATTCAACAACTTTTCGATATCCATGCCAAGCAATGCGGCGGGGACAAGGCCGAAATCGGTCAGCGCGGAGAAACGCCCGCCCACGTTGGGATCAGCGTTGAATATCTTTCTAAAGCCGCGATCTTTGGCGAGTTTTTCGAGGGAGGTCCCTGCATCTGTAATGGCGGTAAAACGCGAACCATTGCCTTTGCTGAGTTCCCAAAAATAATCGAATGCGGCCAGTAATTCTGCTGTTCCGCCCGATTTGCTGGCGAGAATGTATAACGATTTTTCAGGCGGATATTGTTCCGCGGCGACGGCCACTTGTTGCGGGTCGGTCGAATCAAGAATGGCAAGGCTTAACTTTGCTTCGATGTTCGCACCCGCCATCAATGAACTGAACACTTCCGCAGTCAACGACGAGCCGCCCATACCGATGACGAGGACACGGTCGATGCCTTCATCATGAATCTGTTTCGCAAAGGATAAATACCCATCGAGTCGTGTGTATGCATCTTCGATGGAGTGAAGCCAGCCGAGTCGAATCTTCACTTCGGCCTGGCCTTCGGGATCACTGGCCCAAAGCGTCGGGTCATGAGACCAGAGTCGAGCGGCGACGGAATCCGCTTCCAGCGTGGATAAACGTTTGGCGACAGAATCAGCCAACCCGTTAAGAGAAGATGCGGCGTTCTTCCTCCGATCCTCGATGGCTTGCAAGAGAGTCGTGAACGCATCTTCGAATGCTTTTACACCTTCGGCTTCAAGTTCCTGCGTGACCGAACCCATCGAAATGCCCGCGGCTTTGAGTTCGGCGAAAAACATTTGCGCATCTTCAAGCCCGCGCGTGATGGTGAGATTAGCATTGCCATGATCGCGAAACGCATCGAGCGTGGCAGGCGGAACAGTGTTGACCGTGTCGGGGCCAATGAGGTTATCCACATAGACGGTATCGGAGTAGGCTGGATTCTTTGTGCCGGTAGATGCCCATAACGGGCGTTGAACGCGCGCGCGGAAACGCGCCTTGAGGGTTGCAAAACGCGGAGAGGTAAAGATGGATTCAAATGCGTCGTATGCGAGTTTTGCATTTGCAATGGCGGCCTTGCCACGCAGGGGCGAATCTTCGGGCAGACGCGGGTCAATTTTGGTATCGACGCGCGAAACAAAGAACGACGGAACGGAAGCGATCATATCAATGGATTCATTTGCGGCGATACGGTCTTCAAGCCCCGCGAGATATGCGTCCATGACTGCGGCGTAACGATCGAGCGAAAAGATGAGCGTAACGTTGACATTGATTCCCGCCGCAATGGATTCTCGAATGGCGGGGATGCCCGCTTTTGTGGCGGGAATTTTTATCATCAAGTTGGGACGGTTCACGCGCTCCCATAATTCCTTTGCCTGTTTGGCTGTGCCTTCGGCATCGTTCGCAAGATACGGGCTGACCTCGAGACTCACATATCCATCGCCGCCGCGCGTTTTCTCATACAGCGGACGAAATAGATCGCAGGCTTCCTGAATGTCTTCGATGGCGAGTTTCCAGAATATCTTTTCCGAATCCCAACCTGCCCAAGCAAGCGGAATCAGAGCCGAGTCGTAATCATTGGTCTTGGCGATCGCATTTTGAAAGATGGTCGGGTTCGAGGTCACGCCGCGAATATCGCCGCGCTCGATCATGGCTTTGAGTTCGCCGCTTTCGAGAAGTTTCCTTTGTATATTGTCGTACCAGAGGGATTGTCCGAGGGAGGTGAGTTTCTTAATGGTTTCAGACATGTGAAATAAATTTTCCTTTACAAATAATGCTTCTTAGTTTTCTTGTTCCATCTTCTTGATTTTGCCCACACGCTTTGCCAGCCTCTCCCCGCCGGGGTCATCGCCCATGTAACGGGCGTTCAAAAATGCGGGGACGAGAACTTTCACCAACTCCGGGCCGATGACTCGCCCGCCTAAACAAAGCACATTCATCGCGTCGTGCATCACGCCTTGCGCGGCGGAATAGGTGTCGTGACAAATGGAGGCGTAGATGCCCTTCATCTTATTTGCCGCAATGGCTGCGCCTACGCCTGAACCACAGATCAATACACCGCGCTCCGCTTCTCCTCTTTGAATTTTCTCGCCGACTTTTTTTGTGAAGTCGGGGAAGTCCACCGAATCCGCGCTCCATGTGCCAACGTCGATCGCTTCATGGCCGAGCGCTTTCACCGATTCGATCACAACTTGTTTGAGCGGGAATCCCGCATGGTCACAGCCTACTGCTACTTTCATCTACATTCCTTTTTACGCCAAACGCGGACTGAAGTCCGCGTTACGTGATTCATTAAAGTTCTTTCGCTTTTGCGATTACATTATCGACAGTGAAACCGAGCTTTTCAAAGATGATCTTCGCCGGGGCGGATGCGCCGAAGCGTTCGATGCTGATAACGGACTTCGCGTATCGCTCCCAGCCGAGGCCTGATCCCGCTTCGACGGCGAGCCGCTTCTGAATGTTCTTCGGCAACACAGACTCGCGATAAGCCTCGTCCTGTTTCTCGAACAATTCCCAGCTTGGGAAGGACACCACGCGCGCGCCTTTGCCTTCGTCCGCAAGTTTTTGCGCGGCTTCGAGAATCAGACTCACTTCGGAACCTGAAGCCATCAAGATCACTTCAAGATTTCCAAAGTCCTTTACAACGTAAGCGCCTTTTTCGACCTGCGCCGATGTCTCCAGGATTGGAAGGTTCTGGCGCGTCAATGCAAGGACAGTCGGTCCGTTACGGCGTTCGATAGCGACCTTCCAGGCTTTGGCGGTCTCGTTTGCGTCGGCGGGACGAATCACAACCAGATTCGGAATCAAGCGCAACGACATTAAATGTTCGATGGGCTGGTGCGTGGGGCCGTCTTCGCCGAGGCCGACACTGTCATGCGTAAAAATAAAAATGGAAGGGATGTGTGAAAGCGCGGCCAGTCGAATCGCGGGACGCATGTAATCGGCAAAGACGAGGAACGTGCCACCGTAGGGAATCACGCCGCCGAAGACCGCCATGCCATTCAGGATGGAACCCATCGCATGTTCGCGCACACCAAAGTGGAAGTTACGTCCGTTGTAGGAATCTTTTTGGAAGGCAAGGCTGCCATCGATCTTTGTGTTGTTGGAAGGGGCCAGGTCTGCGGAGCCGCCGATGAGCTCAGGGAGTTTTGGCGCAAGCGCGTTGATGGTCTTGCCAGAAGCGGCGCGTGTGGCCATGCCTTTTGAATCGGCAGGAAAAACTGGCAGGGTAGATTCCCAATCTTCGGGCAGGACTCCGCTCAAACGTCGGGAAAGTTCCGCGCCTAATCCTGGATGAAGTCGTTTATACGCATCGAAGCGCATCTTCCAGTCATATTCCAGTTCGCGGCCTTTATCCACCGCCTTGCGATAAAACGCAAGCACATCCTCGGGGATGAAAAAGCGCGGCTCCTTCGGCCATCCGAGATTGTCTTTTGCGGCATTGAGTTCTTCATCTCCCAACGGTTCGCCATGCGCCTTGGATGTGCCCTGTCGGTTCGGCGCGCCGTAACCGATGGTGGTGCGGCAAACAATGAGCGACGGGCGCGGATCGGTCTTTGCAGTTTGAATGGCTTTATCAACCGCTTCCACATCGTTACCATCGTCCACATGCAGGACGTGCCAGCCGTATGCAATGAAACGCGCGGCGCGGTCTTCGGTGAAGGCAAGGTCGGTGGAACCGTCGATGGAAATGTGATTATCATCATAAAGATAGATCAGCCGCCCAAGCGATAAATGCCCCGCAAGCGACGCGGCTTCAGCGGCAACACCTTCCATCAGATCGCCGTCGGTGACAATGGCATAGATGAAAGGATTGATCAATTCGTGGCCGGCCTGGTTGAAGGTCGAAGCAAGATGCGAAGCGGCAATTGCCATGCCTGCACCGGTTGCAAATCCCTGGCCTAGCGGCCCTGTGGTCATTTCCACACCGGGGGTTAATCCATATTCAGGGTGACCCGGTGTGATGCTCCCCCACTGGCGAAAGTTTTTCAATTGCTCGAGCGAGAGGTCGTACCCCGCCAGATGCAGCAGCGAATACAAAAGCATCGAACCATGCCCGCCCGAAAGGATGAAGCGGTCGCGTCCCATCCACTTTGGGTTGCGCGGATTATGCCGCAGGTGGCGAGTCCATAAGGTGTAGGCCATCGCGGCGGTACCCATTGGCAGACCGGGGTGGCCGGAGTTGGC
>JACPVD010000154.1 GCA_016191895.1 Chloroflexota bacterium
AATTCCACGCCGATCTGCCAGGATACGGGCACGCCGATCTTCTACGTCCATTACCCGGTGGGATGGTCGACGAGAAAACTCAAAGGGCAGATCCGCTCGGCGATGGCGGAAGCAACCAAACGGTCGTATATGCGACCGAACGCCGTGGACGCGATCTACGATAAGAACAGCGGCAACAATCTCGGCGGCGACGACTTCCCCTATATCCATTTTGAAGAAGTCGAAGGCGATGACCTGACCATCGAATTGATGCTCAAAGGCGGCGGGTGCGAAAATGTGGGGCGTCAATACTCCCTGCCGGATAATTCCCTCGGCGCGGGGCGTGACCTGGCCGGCGTCCGCAAGGTTGTGCTGGACGCGGCGCAAAAGGCGCAGGGACAGGGATGCGCGCCCGGCATTTTGGGCGTTGCCATTGGCGGCGATCGAGGCTCTTCCTATATTAAATCAAAGGAAGTCTTGTTCAGCGAAATGGGAACGCGGAATACCGACCCGAAACTTGCCGAGTTGGAGGAACGCCTGACCAGTGAATCCAACGAAATGGGAATTGGCCCCATGGGGTTCGGCGGCAAAACGACGGTTCTTGATACGAAGATCACCGGCCTGAGCCGTTTGCCCGCTTCGTATTTCGTCTCTGTTTCCTATATGTGCTGGGCGTATCGCCGCCGCAAGATGACGGTGAAGGGGGAAGAAGTAATTTATGATTGACCGATTACGCATCGCGTACTACGTGTTTCGTAATACGTAAGGAGGAATGATGAAACAGATAAATACCCCAATCAGCGATGAAGCGATTCGCGAGTTGAAGGTCGGCGACGCGGTGACGATTTCCGGCGTCATGCTCACCGGGCGCGACGCCGTCCACAAATGGATGATCGAAACCTTTATCAAAAAGACCCGCGCCCCACAAGGCGATGATGTACAGGTTTACGAAGAACTAAAGAAACTATTGAACGGTTCGATCATCTATCATTGCGGGCCGGTTGTATCGGGACTCGACACCAGGGAGTACAAATTCGTGGCGGCCGGCCCAACCACATCGATCCGCGAGGAACCGTATCAGGCCGACGTGATGAAGCATTTCAACGTCAAAGGCGTGATCGGCAAGGGAGGCATGGGGGCAAAAACCCTGAAAGGCTGTGAGGAGACGCCCGGCGTGTATTTCCATGCCATCGGCGGCGCGGCCTCCTACATTGCACAGACTGTGACCAACGTGCATGGCGTGTACAAGATGGAATTTGGCGTGCCGGAAGCGATCTGGGTGATCGAGGTAAAAGATTTCCCGGCCGTCGTTACGATGGATTCGCATGGAGGAAGCCAGCATGCAGTGATCGATGACTCGTCGAAAAAAGTTCTCGAAGATCTGCTGGCAAAACCGTATTAGTTCGCTTCGTTTTATTGTGCCCGCCCAATAAATTGGGGGATGGGGTGTAATGCAAAACTGTCAGGGGGTTTAACCCAAAGCCGCCAAGCCGCAATGTTTTTTCTTTGCGCATCCGCGTCTTTGGGTTTTTGCGTTAAGCGCTTGAAAAAATTTATCAATACTTTTGCGCTCCCCCCGCCCAAAACACCCCACACCCCAGTTTGTTGTCTCGGAATTGGACTTAAGAAACGCTTTCTTACTTGCCGGGGAAGGACATGATATATAATGGCAATATGCCGGATCGCTTGCGCCGTTTCTTTGCATCCCCCCTTTTTGCAGACGAGGAAAAAACCCGCGTTGCGCAAATCCTGAACAGTTTTTTATGGGTGGCAATCTTCATCCTGTTGGGGATCGTTGCCTTCCGCATGGTCTTTTGGGTTGAAAACGGATACATCCCGCTGTTGGTTTTGTTGGCGGTTGTGGGCATATTGATCGGGGGACAGATCATGATTCGACGTGGACATGCGCGAAACGCAAGCATCTTCCTTGTCATGGCTTTGTGGTCCGCAATGACCTTTCAGGCCTGGGTAGCGGACGGGGTCCGCGACATTGCGACAATCGCCTATCTAATCATCATGCTCCTCGCCGGCCTGCTCCTCGGATGGCGCGAGGAGTTGTTTGCCGGCTTGATAAGCCTGCTCATGGTATGGGTGTTTGCGATACAGGAAGCGCAGGGAATTCGCATTCAAAATGTGGATGCCCCGCTGAGTATCGCGCGCGACCTTACAGTTATTTTTGTTTTAGCCGGAATCTTGATCTACCTTTTGATCAACAGCCTGCAGCGGTCGTTGTACAACGCCAATCTCGAATTGAAGGAACGCCTGCGCGCCGAGGAAAAAATGGGCAGGCAAACGGGGTATCTCGCCGCCTTGAATGAAACCGCGCTTGGCCTGCTCAACCGTTCCGAACTGCAGCCCTTGCTCGAGTCGATTGTGACCCGCGCCTGCGATTTGCTGGACACCAGACATGGCGTGATCGATCTCGCAATGGAGGATGGAACGGCGCTTCAACAAGCCGTGGGGCACGGCATCCTTGCCAGGTACAACGGAGTACTAACCCTGAAAAACGAGGGCGTCGCCGGAAGCGTATGGGCAAACGGCGAGCCTCTGGTGGTGCAGGACTACAACCGCTGGAGCAAAAAAATCCCCGAGTTTGCAGATGCGGGATTCAAGGCCGTATTAGGTTTACCCCTCAAAGTGGGAGACACGGTCATCGGCGTGTTGGCAATTTCTTATGTGGAACAGGATCGGAACTTCACGCCCGAACAGGTGAGTTTGATGGAGCAATTCGCTTCCCTGGCCGCGCTTGCCATCGACAATGCCCGTTTGTATGAGCTCGCCCAAAAGGAACTCCTGGAGCGCCGAGTTACGGAATCGGCTTTGCGATCGAGCGAAGAACGCTTTCGCAAAGTATTCGAGAACAGCTACGTCGCCATCACGATCGTCACACTCGAAGACGGAACCTTCCTGGATGCCAACGACGCGTTTTGGCGGTTAAGCGGGCTCGATCCCCTCCGGGCGCTTGGACACACATCGGTCGAGTTGAATATGTGGGAGAACCCCCATGACAGGGACGACTTTGTGCGGGAACTGCTCAAAAAGCGATCCCTGCGCGATGTCCATGTTGAATTCAAACGCAAGGATGAACCAAACAAGACCTCGATTGCCTTTTACGAATTGATCAACATCGGGGAGCAGGCATGTGTCCTATGCATGTTCTACGACACATCGGAACAAACGCACATGGAACGCGCCCTCAAGGAAAGCGAGGAACGCTTCCGCAAGGTATTCTACGCCAGCCCGGTGGCGATCGTCATTTCATCCCTGGAAGAAGGGCGCGTCATCGAAGCCAATGCAGCCTACTGGAGTTTGACCGGCTTCGACCCCCAAACGAGCGTCGGCCGCACGGTGATTGAACTGGGCGTCTGGAACGATTGGAACGCCAGAAGCCCGTTTATCGATCAATTACAGCAAGATCGCTCCATTTATATTCCCGACTATGAATTCATCAACGCCCGCGGAGAATCGATTCCCACGCTGGCCTTCTATGAACTTGTCAAGCTCGCCGGCGCAGACATGGTCCTGTCGATGTTCTACGACATCTCCGACCAGAAACGCGCGCAGGAATCCCTCAAGAACAGCGAAGCCCGCACCCGCGCCATCCTCACCTCAATCCCCGATATGATCTTTGAAGTATCGAAAGAAGGGGTCTTCCTCGACTTCATGGCCTCCGCGCAATTGATGCCGCTCATGCCTCCCTCTGAGTTTATCGGCAGAAACATCCGCGAATTGTTCCCGCCGGCCATCGCCAGCCAGACCCTTTTCACGCTCGAACGCGCGCTCGCCACCGAACAACTACACGCCTTTGAATATGGCATGCCGCCCGGCGAGGAAGTGCAATTCTTTGAAGCCCGCGTTACGGCCATTTCGCCGGAATCGGCGCTCATTATGGTGCGCGACATCAGCCAGCAGAAGCACGTGCAGATCGAACGCGAGAAACTCATCGACGAACTCGAGGACAAAAACAGCGAACTCGAACGTTTCACCTACACCGTATCGCACGACTTGAAATCGCCGCTGATCACCATCAAAGGCTTTCTCGGCTTTTTGGAACACGACGCCGCCAGCGGCAACGCTACGCGATTGAAAGCCGACATCAAACGCATCGGCGACGCAACCGAAAAAATGCAAAGACTTCTCAGCGAACTGCTCGAACTTTCCCGCATCGGCCGGGTGGTCAACCCGCATCAGCCCATCGATTTGAACGAACTCGCAGACGAAGTGATCGAATCCCTGCATGGGCGGCTTTCCGAAAATAATGTCGTCGTGGAAATTCAGGAAAACCTCCCCACCGTATTTGGAGACCGCCAGCGCCTCGCCGAAGTGTTTCAAAATTTGGTCGACAACGCTGCAAAATTTACGGGCGCACAACCCCATCCGCGCATCGAGATCGGCCAGAGCGGCTTTGAAAACGACATGCCCATTTTTCACGTCCGCGATAACGGCATGGGCATCGAAGTCATGCACCAGGATCGCATCTTCGGCCTCTTCAACAAACTCGACGCAACCTCCGACGGCACCGGCATCGGTCTCGCCCTCGTCAAACGGATCGTCGAAGTACATGGCGGCAGGATATGGGTGGAAAGCGAAGTCGGACAAGGCGCGACGTTCTACTTCACGCTTCCCATCGAACCCGAATCCTGATTCCCGTTTCGACGACATTCTCGCCCCCTAAACTTCGCGGTATACTTTCATCAACCCACTCTCACAGGAGCATCCCAATGAAACGAGCAGTAAGCATCAGCATCGGATCTTCGAAGCGCAATAAAAAAGTGGAAGTGACCCTGCTTGGCGAGAAGGTCAGCATCGAACGGATCGGCACCGACGGCGACATGGAAGCGGCCGCGCTGAAATATAAGGAACTGGATGGCACCGTGGACGCCTTTGGCGTGGGCGGCGCAGACCTCGGCGCCCTCGTGGACGGGAAATGGTATCCGCTCTATTCGGTCCAACCGATGGTGCGTTACGTGAAGAAGACGCCTCTTGTGGATGGCGGCGGCTTGAAGAACACGCTGGAAAACAAAGCCGCCGAATTTCTCGAACAACGCATCAAAAAATATCTCGACGATCACGGGCGCAAAGTGCTGGTGGCCCTCGGCATGGATCGTTGGGGACTGTCAAAAAGTTTCGTGGACGCAGGGTATGAGGTTGTCTTCGGCGATTTCATGTTCGGCCTAGGGATTCCGATCGCCCTCCACAAAATCAGCCACCTCAAAACACTGGGCGCCCTGCTCATGCCTCTTGTGGGACGCCTGCCGTTCGAGTGGGTTTATCCCACCGGCGAAAAGCAGGAAAAGCGCACGCCCAACTGGGGAAAATATTATTCCTGGGCAACCATCATCGCAGGCGATTGCCATTACATCAAACGCTTCATGCCTGACGATTTATCGGGCAAGGTCATCGTGACGAACACGACCACCCCCGAAGATGTGGAACAATTTCGCAAATTCGGCGTGAAGTATCTCGTCACCACCACGCCAGTGATGGATGGCCGATCCTTCGGCACAAATATGATGGAAGCCGCGCTTGTGGCCGTCTCCGGCAAAGGCCGTCCGCTCACATGGCCTGAACTCACGGAAATGCTCGATAAACTCGGCTTCGAACCTCAATTGCAGGATTTACACCCTGAAACAGGTGCGCCCGCGGAATCCAAGACATCATCGACCATGCTCGATATGTAGCAGAACGAGACTTGTTACTACCTATAGATTTTTTCAAGGAGTATTTTTTATGGACGCAATCATCACTGCCGGCGGAATCCCCCAACCCGGCGACCCTCTCTATGCGTACTCCAACGGCGATTCAAAGGCATTGATCGATGTCGCCGGCAAGCCCATGGTGCAGTGGATTCTCGACGCGCTGGGCGACGCAAAAAAAGTGGACAACGTCATCCTCATCGGCCTCACATCGAAAAGTGGGCTGACGTGCAAAAAACCCCTGCACTTCATCTCCAATCAGGGACGCATGCTCGCCAACATCGTCGCCGGCGTGAATAAATCCCTTGACCTGAATAAAAAAACAGAATACGTTTTGATCGTTTCGGCCGACATTCCCGCCCTCAAAGGCGAGATGGTCGATTGGCTGATGAAAACCGCCATGGAAACAAAGGACGACCTGTACTACGGCGTCTGTCCGCGCGATGTGATGGAAGCGCGTTTTCCCACGTCCAACCGCACCTACACCAAATTAAAGGATATGGAAGTTTGCGGCTCGGATATCAATGTGATTCACGTAAGCATGACCACCGAGCATTTGGATACATGGGAACAATTAATCGGCAATCGCAAGAGTCCGCTGCGGCAGGCCGCCGTCATCGGGTTGGATACGCTGTTCCAACTCTGGCGGAAACAATTCACCCTGCAAGGACTGGTCGATCGCGCGTCGGAACGAATCGGCATCAAAGGCCGCGCCATCATCTGGTCGCAGGCCGAGCCTTGCATGGATGTGGACAAACCCCATCAACTCGAACTGATGCGCGAAGACATGTCCCATCAACAGCATAAGATCGCTTCCGCGCAGAAGAAAGTTGCGGCAAAAACACCCGTCAAACAATCCGCCCTGCTAAAAAAGAAAACTTCAACAAAGGCGAAGGCGAAACAAAAATGAGTTTTCGTTCCCTGCTTGAACTCGATGCCCGACTCTCGGACCAACTGCGTGTGGCTGAGAAGCCGGGTTTTTTGCGGAACATGGCTGCCTTCCTCGCGCACTCCGGCGACTCGTGGTTCTGGTTTGCCGCATTGATGCTTTTCTGGTTTTTCAGCGACCCTGCATGGAAACAATGGGAGGTCGTTGAGTTCTTTGGAATTTTGGGGCTGGCCGGCGTGGTACTGGCAATTAAATTTCTTGTCCGCAGGCAAAGGCCGCAGGGCGAGTGGGGCGGAATCTATCGCAACACCGATCCGCACTCCTTTCCATCGGGACACGCCGCCCGTTCGTTTTTGATCGCCGTCCTCGCCTCGGCTCTGACTCCGCCCTGGCTTGCCGCCGTGTTATGGGTCTGGGCCCCGCTGGTGGCTCTTGCCCGCGTGTCGATGGGCGTGCATTATCTTTCGGATGTCATCGTCGGCGCAATATTGGGAATCATCGTTGCCATGATCGGCCTGCAAATCTACCCGCCCATGGTTAATTGGCTGGTGGGAGTCCTTGGCTTCCCCCTTTGGTAATCACATAAAACTATTAACGCGAAGACTCAAAGATATTTTTCTTTGAGTCTTCGCGTCTTTGCGTTAAATCTCTTGTAAATTTTGGGAAACGCTATATCAACCGATCTCCCTCCACCGTGACCGAATCCTGCCGGTAGTGACATCCCCTGCTCTGACGGTTATGCCGCGCGGCCTGCGCAATGATCAGCGCAACCTCCACCGCATTCCGCAAGCCGATCAACCCGTCGTTGATTTTCGTGGTGCGGTAAAAGGTCTCGATCTCGTTCCACAGGTGACGCAGTTCCCGGATGGCGCGCGAGAGGCGTTCTGCGCTTCGCACCAGCCCCACATAATGCCACATGATATTTTTGATCGTTTGCATATCACCCTGGATCAGCGCCGGGTCGGCGTCGGACGTGAGCATGCTTTCATCCCACGGGGGCACTTCATCGCGCCCGGGAATCTTTTCCGGCGGATTGTTAACCAACATTTCTTCGATGTGACGCGCCGCGCGATCGCCCCAGACCAATCCTTCGAGCAGGGACGTGGACGCGAGCCGGTTCGCGCCATGCAACCCGGTGCAACTCACCTCCCCAATGGCATACAGGTTTTCGATGCTCGAACGTCCCCATTCGTCCACCCACACGCCGCCGCAGGAATAATGCGCCGCCGGCACCACAGGAATCGGCTCGCGGGTGATGTCGATACCCACTTTTTTACAGGCCAAATAAATATTTGGAAAGCGTTGCTGAATTGCGTCAACGCTCATGTGGGAGGAGATATCCAGCAACACATGCGAATATCCGTTGGCCTCCATTTGATGGTGAATGGCTCTTGCCACAATATCACGCGGGGCAAGGTCTTTCCATTGCGGAGAATAATCGGCCATGAAGGGATGCCCATCCGGGGTGAGCAAAACGCCGCCCTCGCCGCGCACGGCCTCCGAGATCAGGAATCCTTCCGCGCCGGGAACCGCCAATGCGGTTGGGTGAAATTGAATATACTCCGCGTTGATGATCCTTGCGCCTGCGCGATTCGCCATGGCAAGCCCATCGCCGCGCGCGCCCTCAGGATTGGTCGTGTTGCGGAAGATGCGCCCCAGCCCGCCCGTCGCCAGAACCGTTGCCGATGCAAGAGTCCGATGCACCGCGTTTCCATTCCGGTCAAAGACATAGGCGCCGAAACATTTAATCGGCTGGTACGCAGTCAACGGGTCGCGGGCATGATGCGGATGCGTGATCAAGTCGACGGCTGTGGCGTTTGTGAACCATTCGATGTTCGATTTCTTGCGAAGCGCGGATATTAATCCCCGGCTGATCGCCGCCCCCGTCCCATCGCCGACATGCAGGATGCGTCTCACCGAATGAGCGGCTTCCTGGCCGTAAGCAAGTTTTCCCGGCCCATCTTCATCGAATTGAACGCCCGAGGTGTTGACCAACACCTCCTGCAACAAGCGCGGACCTTCCTCCGCGAGAATCCGCGCCGCCGATGGCAGGCTGGCTCCCGCGCCGGCTTCCAAAATATCCTTCACCAGCAACTCGGCATTGTCATCGGGTCCGCGATGAATGATTCCGCCCTGCGCCCAAAACGTATTCGATTGATGCTCGTCCGGGTCGCGGGT
>JACPVD010000147.1 GCA_016191895.1 Chloroflexota bacterium
CTTTCCCGGATCGAATACCTGCTTCCCGCCATGGACATTCCCTACTGCCACCATGAAAAATGGGATGGCACGGGCTATCCGCGCAAACTCAAAGGCGAGGCGATTCCCTTATCTGCCCGCCTCTTTGCGGTTGTAGACGTTTACGATGCCCTGACTTCCGACCGCCCTTATCGTAAAGCCTGGGAAAAGGATAAAGTCCTGACCTATATTCGAGAGCAATCCGGCAGGCATTTTTTTCCGGAGGCTGTCCAGGCGTTTTGCGAACTGATCGGATAAGTTCTGGGCTATTGTTTGTCGACCACCCCTCTACCGCTCAGAGGTAAATCCCCGGCTTCCGGCGGTTATGACCGGGCGTCACGGGTCGAAGCGTGCGCAGAGTCCTTCTTCAAACTCTCCGCCACCTGTTCACGGTATCCCACCGTGTTATACGTGCAAAACGGGATCATGCGTCCGTCAGGGACAAGAAATTCGACGCAACATTTCATCGCGTTCTTGACGTTGAACGTCCACGGGTCCATGAAGTCGCGGGTGTTGATCATGAAGATATGTCGTCCGAGATCGCGCGGCGCGTGATCGCTTAGCGTCAAATGCGAATGACACGAAACGCATCGCTGCTCCGCCCGGGTCTGCTCAATGGACTTGTG
Source organism: Chloroflexota bacterium (assembly GCA_016191895.1). Taxonomy (GTDB): domain Bacteria; phylum Chloroflexota; class Anaerolineae; order Anaerolineales; family Villigracilaceae; genus Villigracilis. The sequence continues at coordinate 645 of JACPVD010000147.1, forward strand.
CCCATTGCCGCCTGAGAGCTTTCCCTCGATCATCTTCGTTATATCCCGCGCGGTTTCATCCGAACCCACTTTGGCGGAACTGCTCCACAGACGCTCGAGCGTTTTGAGCAGGTCGTCGTTCAATGCGGGGATCGTCCGATTCTTGATGTAGTTGAGGTAATATGAAATATCGAGGATGCGCGTGATCGGCGTGACCGAATCGCCGTCAATCATCGCATAGGTGACGAAGTTGCACGTGGGCATACAGCATGGGACGGGGACAAAGTCATCGAGGCGGAGCAAGCCGTTCGTTTGGTCTTCGAGGCGCATCAAGACATCCGGGATGGTCATGCGTTCGAGCGGGTCGGCGGGGATGTGTCTCTGCGCGCGGAAGGCAGGCTGAAAGTTGACGCCGAACACGGCGGGATGACTCAGCCCAAATTCCACGATGCGACCGATCTCGTGTTCGTTGATGCCGCGTTCCACCGCCGCGACCAGCACGACGCGCATATCCTTTTCGGCGAGACGATCCAACGCCTTGAGCTTGATGTCGATCAAATCCGCCTTGCCGCGAATCAGTTCATTCGTGCGCGCTTCGAAACCGTCGAATTGCAAATAGACATGCGCCTTCGTCTTCGCCAGCGCTTCGAGAAATCTATCGTCGCGCGCGATGCGGATGCCGTTGGTGTTCAACATCACGTACTTGATGCCTTTGCGATTCGCCAGTTCGATGAACTCGATGATCTGCGGGTGCAGGCTCGGCTCGCCGCCGGAGAACTGCAAGACTTCGGGATTGCCCTCCGCCGCGATGAAACGGTCGATCATGAACTCGACTTGTTCGTAGGTCAATTCAAACCCGTCCTGCGCGAGATGCGTCCCGGCGTTGGCAAAACACAACGGGCAATCAAGGTTGCACGCCTGGTTGACCTCGATCAACCCGAGACAGGCGTGTTGCTGGTGATCGGGACACAGCCCACAATCGAGCGGACAGCCTTCATGCACTTCGGTCGCGAATTGCAGGGGAATCGTCCCCGGCTTGTTGTACGGCGCGATCTTCACATATAAATCCGCATCGCCGAAGAAGAGCGCTTCGAACTGTCCGTGGTCTTTACACCATTTGCGGAGGAAGACTTTGCCATCCCGTAGAAGGACGCGCGCGTCGATCACTTTGCGGCATTCGGGACAAATGGACTTGGTCAACTCCCAGAATATTTCCTTGCGGTCTCCCTTGACGACGACGGTTTCCATGCTGGCTCCAGGTACTAATGATGTGTTTTGTTTGTTGGATGGGTGATCGTGTGCGTTAGAGAACGCACACTACGTGCGGTTTCGCGATCTGTCGATAGTTGAACGAAATTTGAGTTTCAAAATCCGCTACCGCTCAATGCCACAAAACACCAGACGGTAAAGACCACACCGATGCAAATGGAAAGCGCCAGCGCAGACCCAAACCCCGCCATCATTCCATACGCTACCTGGCTGCGCGTAAAGGCAAAGTAGAGGATCAAGCCGATATTGATAA
>JACPVD010000050.1 GCA_016191895.1 Chloroflexota bacterium
ACACGTAAACGGGCGCTTCCAACTCCCCAGATTCGCTGACGATCTTCACCACGTCGTCGTTTTCGATTCCAAGTTCATGCGCGGTGACGGGATTGATCTCCACCCACGTATTCCACATGACGGTGGTGGTGGGATCAGGTAGTTCCTGCAACCAGGGCTTGTTCGCGCCGGCTTCGGCCAATGTTGGCGAAACGAAGGGATGGAAGAAGAACTCTCCATTGCCGGAAAAATCGGCTTCGGCGCCCTTCAAACTGCGGTTGAGAACATCTGCTTTATCGGGAACGGTGCAGCCATCGGTGATCTTCCACCAGCCGCCATATTGCTGGAAGTACGCCGCAAAGGTGTTGATGTCGGCGGCGGAGAAAAAACCGTCGGCTTCGCTCATCAGCGGGGCGATCTTATTGTGCAGAAATTCAACTTCATCGGCAAAAGGCAATGCGCTTGTGAATTTTCCACCGGCGAGGTTCGCGGCGGCGATTAACACATCGGCGGTGGATCGGGTGTTATAGAAAGGCATCACAACCGGCTGGGCTCCCGAAATGACGGCTTGCGCCGCGCCGGTCGCCACGCGCTGGTAGCCCCACGATTCAAGTCCATGATGGTCGGGGAGGACGTAATGCGCTTCGGCGGCGGTTTCATCGGGGAAGGTGGCAAACGAGATCACCTGCTCCACGTTCTTCAAAGCATTCTTGAATCCCAGTGAAGCGGGCAATTCAAATACGGGATTGACTCCGTGAATGAACAAGGCCTTGATCTTGCCATCGGTCATGCCCTGCACAAAGTCCTGCATTTCCTGCGCAGAGGCGGGACGTTGATACTGGGTCTGATTCGGCGCAAGCGCGGAAAGGAACATACCGCCGGGCTTGCCAAAGTTATCAGCTACCGCGTTCAACGCGAGAACTGCTTCGGCGACGGCAAGTCCGTTGCTTTGTCCGAGGGCGGAGCCGCCGGGGATCGCCAATGCGCCACCGGAGTGGGCGAACAATTCTGCAATATGTTCCAGTGTTTCGAGGTTGACGCCGGACTTCGAGGCCACAACTTCCGGTTCCACATCGGCAAAGGCGCGGGGCAATGGGCCGCCGCGTAATTCAGAGGCGATTCTTCCGATCGCAAGCGCGACCATGGCATCCGTGCCGGGGCGAAGCGGAATCCATTCATCCGCCTTGCCTGCTGTAGACGACATGCGCGATTCAAATTGAACGAACATGCCGCGCTGTTTGGTAAGGGACTCGCGTAAATCCGCAAACCCGCGTGTATATGAAACGGGCGAGAGCCACGTCTCAAGGAAATTTGCCCCGAAGGAAAGGACAAGTTGCGCCCCACCGACATCAAAGAAAGGCAGGCTGGACTGACCAAAAAGATTCTCGGCGGCTTTGCTCAGGGTGGCGCGGGCTTCAAACATGCCCAACGCGCCGAAACGAACCGGGGGGTTGATTCCGGTCTGCGTCGCGAGATCCGTTACCAGGTCAAAGAGATGATCCGAGGCTGTACCCATCAGGAAGGCGATCTCACTGGGTTGATATTTCGTCAGGGCACCGGCGACGGCTTTGATGCCGTCGTCCCAACTGATTTGCGAACCGCCCTTCATTGGATCAGTAACGCGATCGGGGTTGTAAAGGCCGTGCAGTGTGGCTTGTCCACGAGCGCAGGTCTTGCCGAGATTCAACGGATTGTTGGCATTGCCTTCGGTCTTGATTGCGCGTCCCTGATGGGTGCGGACGATAAGCCCGCAACCGGCCGCGCATTCGCGGCATGTGGTGGCGTAATACGTGCTTTGGCCGTTGTAGGTGTATTCGGGCATTTGCATGTACGGCTCGCGTTTTACGTAACGCGAAGCCGGCCCGCACCCGGTGAGGACCGCGGTGGTCGCCGCGCCCACACCGGCCAGTTTTAGAAAATCACGCCGGGCAAATTTTTCGCTCATTGTTGTTTCCTTTCGCCCGGTCTAATAATGGCATGTGCCGCAGTCGGATAACTTGATCAGTTTTTCATGATCCTCGCCGGCGACCGTTGTATGGCAATCCAGACACCACCCCATATTGAACACCTGGGGATTCTCGGCAATAGTCACCTTGGTCATATCGCCGTGACAGTTCTCGCAGTTTTGCCCCGCCGCCACATGAGCGCGGTGGTTGAACTGGACAAAGTCCGGCACTTGCGCCACCGGCACCCATTCAATGGGCGTTCCGCTCATCACCGCATCTTTCAACGGCGCGAGAAGCGGGCTGGTCTGGGTCTTGGCAATCTGCTGGTGACAGCCCCAACACTTGGACGGCGCGGGAATTCCGGCGGCCGGTCCGCGCGCCGCACCCGGATGACAGTACAAACACTGAATGCCAAAGGCCACATGCGTTTTATGAGGAAATTGAATTGGCTGTTCGGGTGCCTGCTGCGTCAGGTTGATGCCGTACGCTGCAAGGCTGAACAAGGCCAGGAACGCGATTCCCACCGCAATCAGACCCATCGGCTGTATCAGCCAGTCAAAAAGTCTTTTTATCATGGATGCTCCTGAAATGAATTAAGCGCAACGCCGCCCATACAAAGGCGGCGAAGGCTGAATTAACCATATTGGTGAAACAAATAAATACAAAGATCCCGCATGGAATGTGCAAACATAAAACCCGTCCCGATAATAATCATCAGGACGAGAAAAGAAACAACGGATTGCATCATACCTTCCATGAAATTCTCCATAGCGCCTTGCCGCTCCCCTGCCAGCAATTAACTCGGCGCATTATACATCGAAAGTGCGGAAAAGTACATATAAGGGTTTAATAGTGCCTTTTTGATGCATGTTACAATTGCCCAGCCGCAATGAAAACAAAAACCATCCTCTGGATTGCCTTTCTTTTTATCTTATTCTCAGCAATGCTCGCCATTGTCGTGCTCGGCCAGCCTTCCGTTTCAGGACAAAATTTGGGCGCGGCCTCCCTCGCCTTGCAGGCCACCCCCGCCCCCGCCGACGAAGATTTATCTGAAATCGGCTCGACAGACGGGATTTTCATCATGGGGGTCGTGATTGTGTTGATCGTGGTCGTGCCGATTCTTCTTCCCCGAAAAAAGCATTGAAATATACCGCACTCGGTCAAAAATTGCGCTTTCCGCTCTTCTAAAAAAGCGCAATTTTTGACCGTGGGTATTATAATGTGGTGTGTTATGTGGCGCGGAATGATATTCCGCGCGCGCATAATTTTGGCGGGATACCAGCCCCACGAAAAGACTCTATTACAGCGAAATCAAACCCAATTCAATTCCACGCCTCACCGCCTCGGTGCGGCTCGATGCGCCCAGTTTCACATACAGGGAGGAAAGATGAAATTTGACCGTATGCTCGCTGAGCCCCAGCGAAAGCGCGATCTGTTTATTCGCCAATCCCTGCGCCATGAAATGCAGGACTTCCAACTCCCGAGCCGTTAACGGTTCAATTGCAGAATCCACGCCTGTATCTTCCCTCCTCCCCGGCAAGCGGATCAGACTCTTAACCAGGCCGGGCGCGCCAACCCAAAGCCCCTCCCCCACCGCGCGGACAGCCGCTACAAGTTCATCCTCCGTTGCGTCCGTTGAAAGCACGCCCCATGCCCGCGAATTTGAATCAAAGAGTCCCCGCGCCGATTCGATATCGTCCGTCAGAAACAAAATCCCAAACAATTTATTTTCCGCCAGCCGCACAGAAGAGACCGAGGCGATCACCACCACCTCGGTCTCCGATTCATGCACGCTTTCCAAATCAACTGCCTCACCGATCACGTTGATATCAGCCTGTCTGCCCAGGAACTCACGCAGACCGACTCGCAAAGCATGATTCGGCGAAACAACCGTAACTCGGATCAACTATCTCTCTCCGATCTCCACTTTGATCGATTCCAATTTGCCGCCGCGCAACACGTCAACCGGTATGGATTTGCCTACCACATCCCCGCTCAAACGGACGAACAGGTCATCCTGATCCGCAACCGCCTCGCCCGCAATCCCCACAAGGATGTCGCCGACGATCAACCCACCCCTGCCTGCGGGGCTGTCTGCTTCGAGGCCGACAATTAACAACCCGCTGGCTTGATTACGATTCAAATCGTTCGAAAGGTTCACCACCTGACTGCGAATACCCAGGTAGCCACGTTTTATCTTGCCGTGTTTGGCGAGAGTCTCTGCGATTTTCCACGCCACATCGGCGGGAATGGTGATCGCGCCTCCGTTTCCAAACCCGGAAGTGTTGATGCCAAGTATTGTGCCATCTCCATTCACCAGCGGCCCGCCGGAGAAGCCGGGATAGGAAACCACGTCGGTTTTGATGTAACGCTCCAGCATGCTCCCACGCCCGGTACGGACAGGGCCTCCGATGGAATTAATCGTCCCAAAACTCGATTCGATTCCCCTGCTCGACGGCCTGCCAACCGCCAGCACAAATTGACCCACGCGCGCTGGAGTCTTTGAGACTTCGGCGGGAGAGGCTGAGGCTGAATCCAATTTCAATACCGCCAGATCAGTTCCCGGGTCCCGCCCGGAAACGCGGGCTGTGGATTCCGTCCCGTCTGCGAGAATCACTTTGATATCGTCGTCGCGTTCGATCACATGATCGGCGGTCAGAATCAAATCGCCGGCAAAGGCAATTCCACTGGCGGGGATTCGGCGGCGCGCATCCACCAGCACAGTGGATTTTCCCGCGCGTTCGGCGGCATCCGCAACCGCATCGGAAAATTCAACAAAAATATTTTTGCTCATGGTTTATCTCCTTGCGCGTCAGTATAGCCAATGCACGTTTGGAGTGTATCGCCTGAAAGGCTGGTTGGGTACTGGACAAATGGGTAGGTGGGGGGAAAGGATGAAGGTAGAAGGGTGAAGGATGAAAGAAGAAAGAAAGAGGCTTTTGGTTGACAAAAAACTTTCCATCCGCTTCGCGAAACTAACCAACTACCAAACCATCCCTTGCTTTTTTCTCCTGCGGCAAGAGGCTTGCGTAAATAAATTCATGCGTCGGCACGGACATATCGGCGGCATGCGCCATGCGCAGGATCGCCCCCGTCTGTGATTCCAATTCCGAAGGCCGCCCTTCCATAATATCCTTTTGCATCGACGCAGTCACATCGGCCTGCAATTGATCGATGCGCTCCATCATGCTTTGAACCGAAACTTCAGAAAGCCCAACGCCGCGCGCATTTGCCACAAGGACAACCTCCTCCAACGCCCGTTTTAACATGGCGCGCGATTCGGGGATCGACCGAAATCCGCCTACCGGCTGGCGCGTCACCGCTCCCACGCCGCTCATCGCGCAGATAAACAAAAATTTCTCCCACATCACAAGCGTGATGTTCTCGTGCAATTGCGCGGTCATTCCGGGAATATCTTTGAGCGCGTCATGCAATTCCAACACGCGTTCGC
>JACPVD010000162.1 GCA_016191895.1 Chloroflexota bacterium
CGTGACGAACAAAATCGGGTTCGATGTTGTAACGATGGCCTGAGGCGGGGATGGAAGGCGGGTTCCTGCCAGGTTAAAGAACAAGGCAAAAAGAAGAATATAGCGAAGCGGCGTTTTATGGTTCATAGAATCTCCTCCGGCATGGAAATAAATATGGATGAATACAGCAAATGTGCGTGATTATGTTAATTCATTCAACCGGATCAAAGCAGGTGACTTGTGTACCAATCGACCTGCAAATCGATTAACAAATTTGCAAACAAAAAGACGACCCTCGCGAGTCGTCTTTTTGTTTTCGGATCGAAATCCTACTCAACCGTGATGACGGCGCCAACTTCTTCGAGTTTCTTCTTGGCGTCCATCGCGGCGTCCTTGCCGACGGCAGAGAGAATCTTGCCACCGGCGGTTTCAGCGAGGGTCTTGGCTTCGCCGAGGCCGAGGCTGGTCAACTGGCGGATAACCTTGATCACGTCGATCTTCTTGGCGCCGGCGTCCTTGATGACCACGTCGAACTCGGTCTTCTCTTCCACAGGCTCAGCGGCAGCGGCGGCGGCGCCGCCACCGGCCATCATTGCCACGGGAGCGGCGGCGGAAACGCCCCACTTCTCTTCGATCATATTTACCAATTCAGCCGCCTCAAGGACGGAAAGTGTGGAAAGTTCATCCACGAATTTTGCGAGCTTGTCAGACATTGTTTAGCACTCCTTGCTAAGGTAATTGAAATTTGAATTTAATGGATCGAAACTAGGCCGAAGCCTGCGCGCTTTCGGAGCGCGCCTTGATGACTGCCGCGAGTCCGCGGGCGGGTTCTGCAAGCGTACGGACCAACTTGCCGGCCGGGGCCTGCAAAACGCCGAGCAATGTTGCGCGCATGACGGGCAACGGGGGCATGTCGGATAAGGCCTTCACTTGCGCGGCGCTCAAAGCTTTGCCGCCCATCAAACCGCCCTTGACCTTGACGAACTCATTGCCTTTTGTGGCATCGGTCAATGCTTTTGCGGTGGATGCAGGGTCTTTGAATGCGAACGAAATGGCCGTGGATTTCACGAGATAGTCTTTCGGGAATTCCATGCCTTGTTCCGCAAACACGCGACGAGCGAGTGTATTCTTCACGATGTGGAATTCGCCGCCTGTTTCGCGGATCTTCGCGCGGATCGCGTCGATCGCCTTCATCTTCGCGCCGGTATATTCCACAAGAATCACTGCTTCACTGCGCTTGACCCAATCTGCGTACTGGGCCTGCACTTCTTCCTTGCGTTGTTTTGAAATTGCCAAAGGGTACTCACCTCCTTTCAATAGAAAAGTCTTTGCCACTTACGCAGGCAAAGACTTTTGGCAATCCCGGGAGGGAATCAACGCTTGCGCGTTGAAATTTGCTGTGGGTCTCCACCTGAGCAGGAAATTAAGCCCTGAGAGAAGTCGAAGGGCGCCTGCCGTCATCGGCGAAGTGGTTTTATCGATAAACGAGTATCTTTTACTCGCCACCTTCAATGTGTTCGTTCGGGTCGGCCTTGACGCCGGGTCCCATCGTCGAAGCGACTGTGATGCGTTTGATGAAATTGCCTTTTGCGCCCGAGGGGCGGGATTTGTTCACAGCATCCATCAAAGCGACATAGTTCTCAAAAAGTTTGTCGGCGGAAAACGAGGCTTTTCCGATGGAAACGTGGACATTGTTCGTCTTATCGAGGCGATACTCCACGCGGCCGGCCTTTGCTTCCTTGATGGCGCGTTCCATATCCTGCGCGGCGACGACCGTGCCAGCCTTCGGATTCGGCATCAGACCGCGAGGTCCGAGTACGCGGCCCAAACGACCGACCTTGCCCATCGCATCGGGGGTGGCGATGGCTACATCGAAATCCAATGCGCCGCCTTCGATCTTCTTCATCGTCTCGTCATCATCGGCAACAAGGTCTGCGCCACCGGCGCGGGCCGCCGCAGCGCCTTCGCCCTGCGCAAAGACGAGCACTCGCACGGTCTTGCCGAGTCCATGAGGGAGAACGACGACGTCGCGCAATTGCTGATCCGCCTGGCGGGAATCCAGCGTGGTGCGCATGTGAACTTCGATTGTCGCATCGAATTTGGTAATGGATGTTTCTTTCGCAAGAGCCACTGCTTCTTTCGCAGTATAGATCTTGTCGATATCGACTTTGGCGGCGGCCGCCGTGTATTTCTTTCCGTGTTTGGTCATTTTATCCTCCGTGGTGCAAACGGACAGCCTTGGCCATCCTCCCACAAAATTAATCGGTTACCGTAATGCCCATCGAGCGGGCGGTACCTTCGATTTGTTTCATCGCGCCTTCGATATCGATCGCATTCAGGTCTTTCATCTTTAACTCTGCGATTTCCTTCACTTGAGCGCGGGTTACTTTTCCGACCTTTTCCTTGTTGGGAACGCCCGAACCTTTTTCCACCTTTGCGGCTTTGCGAAGCATCACCGCCGCGGGGGACGTGCGAAGAACGAACGTGAACGACCCGTCGGTGTAGATTGTGATCTCCGCGGGAAGCACTTCACCCGGACGATTCGACGTGCGCGCATTGTATTCCTTGCAGAAGGCCATGATATTGATGCCATGGCTTGCCAGCGCGGGGCCGACCGGAGGCGCAGGATTTGCCTTGCCAGCCTCCAACTGTAAACGTACGATTGCCTTTAACTTCTTTGCCATTTGATTAACTCCTATGTGCCGCAGCCCACTTTGGCTTATTGAATCGAAGGCTGCGGTATCGTGGTTTTAGCGGGTCATTTTGGGAGACCCTCCCACCATTCAGTGAGCAGTATCCAGTAATCAGTATCGAAAAACTGATACCCGATCACGGACGGCTGATCACTGTATATTGGTTATGCCTTTTCGACTTGCAAAAAATCCAATTCCACCGGGGTTTCGCGCCCGAAGAAACTTACCATCACGCGCACCTTTGTGCGCTCCATATCGATCTCGGCGACCACGCCGCGGAAATCGTTGAACGGCCCATCCACAATGCGGACGCGCTCGCCAGTCTTGTACGACACCTTCACAGTCGGCGCTTCGGCTTCCATACGCTTGACGATCTGCGCAACTTCCTCAGGGCGCAGGGGTGTGGGCGTGTTGCCCATCCCCACAAAGCCGGTTACGCCGGGGGTGTTGCGAACCACGTACCATGATTCTTCCGAAAGCGCGAGGTTGACGAGAACGTAACCGGGGAAGATATGGCGTTCCACTGTTTTGCGTTTGCCGTCTTTGACTTCGATCTCTTCCTGCGTGGGAATGACTACATCGAAGATCTTGTCTTTCATGCCCATGGTTTCGATGCGCTGTTCGAGGTTATGGCGCACTTTGTTTTCATAGCCTGAATAACAATGAATTACATACCAGGCCGGCCCTTCGACGGTCTCTTCAATCGGAGGCAAATCGGTGGGAATCTGCGTCTCGGAAGCCGGAGCAGGTTCCGGGTCCGGCATGGAAGCGGAATCAGCCAACGGAGAACTTGTCTCCTCGGCGGGTTCCGTCACCGGTTCCTGTTCAAACTGTTCCTGTGATTCCGATAAATCCATTCGATCCTCGATTATTGTTCGATCCTCGATTATTGCTAGATGCCAAGCACAAGGTTGATCAACAAACCCGAAAGATAATCGATGGTCGCGAGAAACAAGCCCACGATCACCATTACCAAAAGAACAAGCTGTGTCAGGTGCCTAGCCTCGGGCCACGTCGGCCAGCTGACCTTGCGAAGTTCGCCCGTGGTCTCGCGAAAATAACGCTGGACGGCGTTTTCGCTTTTCCTGACTTTCTTCTCTTTCTCAGCCAAGGTGGTACTCCTTTTGTGAATTTACGGCTAAAACGCCGCATTACGCGGCGTTTGCCACAGGCAGGCCAAGTAGGAATCGAACCCACAACCTCTCATTTTGGAGACGAGTGCTCTGCCAATTGAGCTATTGGCCTAAATCAGTGTCAGGTGTTTCGGTATCACGTGTCATGTTTTCCTGATACGTGATACCTGACACTTGACACTTTTTTACTTCGTTTCGCGGTGCTGTGTGTGCTTTCTGCAACGCGAGCAATACTTGTTGAATTCCAACCGATTGGGATCGTTGCGGCGATTCTTTTCGGTGGTGTAATTACGTTCCTTGCAATCGTTGCATTGTAACGTAATTACGGGTCGAACATCCTTTTTCTTGGAAGCCATCTATTACCTTGCTTTCTAAATGTAGCGCAACATTTACGCCGCCCCAAGCGGGGCGCGAGATAAATCTCGCACTACAACGTTACGACAAATTATTCGAGGATTTTTGTAACGACACCCGCGCCGACGGTGAGACCGCCTTCGCGAATGGCGAACTTCGAACCCTGCTCCAACGCCACCGGCACGATCAATTGCACCGTCAGGTTCACGTTGTCTCCGGGCATCACCATCTCCACGCCTTCGGGAAGC
>JACPVD010000051.1 GCA_016191895.1 Chloroflexota bacterium
AAGAAACACCGCGTCGAAGACGCCCTCTCTGCCGCGCGCGCCGCGGTTGAAGAAGGCATCGTGCCCGGCGGTGAAATCTCGCTCATCAATGCCGCCGCCAAACTCGATAAACTCATCAAGGCTCACGCCGACGATGAAAACGAAGAGATCAAGGTCGGCATCAACATCGTCAAGAAAGCGCTCGAAGCCCCGATCCGCAAACTCGCCGCGAACGCCGGCCAGGATGGCTCCGTCATCATCGACACCGTCCGCCGCACCGCCGCCGAAAAGAAGAATCCGAACATCGGCTTCAACGTGCTCACCGGCGAATACACCGACATGATCAAAGCCGGCGTGATCGACCCGGTCAAGGTTGTGCGCGGCGCGCTCGAAAACGCGTCCTCCATCGCCGCGATGATCCTCACCACCGATGTGCTCATCACCGATATGCCCGAAAAAGACAAGGCTCCTGCCATGCCTCCCGGCGGCATGGGCGGTATGGATTACTAGAATCGCCCTCACCCCTGCCCCTCTCCCAATGGGAGAGGGGTTTTTAATTTATAATTCCTGAAATGCTTTCAAAACCCCGATCATCGACTCAACTGATTCTTGCTTTTGTTTTGGGATTAAGCGCCTGCGCTTCGCCCCTGACCTCGGAAACTGCCACACCCCAATTGCCGACGTCTTCGCCCGAGCCTCCCACGGCCACTCCGCCGCCCTCAGTGGCGATGGTGAACGGCGAGTACATCACCATAGCGGAATTCCAAGCGGAACTTGCGCGTTATAAATCGTCGCAAACCGCGCGCGGACTTTCCTTCACAGACGAAGAGGCGAATAAGACTGTCCTCGAAGACATGATCGCGCAGGCGTTGCTGAGTCAGGCCGCGAGGGAGGAAAATTTCAATTTGACAGAATCAGACTTGCAGTTAAGAATCGACGCGCTGGCCGAATCCAAAGGCGGGGCAGATGCGTTATCCGCATGGCAATCGGCAAACGGGTATGACAATGAGTCGTTTCGAGTCGCATTGAAACGTTCGATCGAATCGGCATGGATGCGTGACAGAATCATTGCGGGCGTGCCTTCGGTTGTCGAGCAGGCGCATGTGCGCCAGATTTTGACCTATAATGAGGCGGATGCGCGCGCGGCATTGGAAGCATTAAACGCCGGCGCAGACTTCGATGAACAAGCCGCGTTATACGACCCGGTGACACTCGGCGAATTGGGCTGGGTGCCGCGCGGATACCTTCTCGACACGCGCGCCGAGGAAGCGGTCTTTGCCCTGCAAGCCGGCGCGTACAGCGACGTGATCGCAACCGACGCGGGTTTTCATATTTTCAAAGCCGTCGAACGCGGCGATCATCCGCTTACGCCCGACGCCTTGCTGACCTTGCAGGAACTTGCGCTGAAAAACTGGATTGCCGATCGCCGCGCAAGCAGTGAAATTATTTTGATGCCCTGAAAATATTGGAATGCGGACTTCAGTCCGCTGGTTATGGAAAAGCGCAGACTGAAGTCTGCAATCCGTCCAAGTACCCGGAGTTGAACAATGAGCAAATACAGTTATGACGATCCCGCCCCGAAACGCGGATCAAAACTTGAGATATGGGATATGCTAAGCATCCTGATGGTTTTGCTTACGCTCTGCATGGTTATATACTTTGCGACAATCTTCATCTCCCCCTTGTCGGCGTTGAATCCGTTTCGCGGCGCGGTGGCATTGAACAACCCGCCCACACCCACAATCACGCCCATTCAACTCGAACCCACGTGGACAGCGACTCCCTTTGTGGCTGTGATCGTTACCGAAACCCCAACCCTGCTCCCAACTTACACGCTCGAACCTTCGCCGACTCTTTTATCGCTGGTGACTCCGTCGGACACGCCCACGCCGACGAAAACGCCCAAAGCGCCGTTTACCGCGACGATCACCCAGATTGCCAGCACGATCATTCATCCCGAATCGGGTTGCAACTGGCAGGGAATCGGCGGCACGGTTGTGGATGCAAACAATGCCGACATGCTTCGCATTACCATCCGTCTTGTGGGAACATACGACGGCAGATCCAAAAACGAATTGACCGTGAGCAGCATCGCGCCGGCCTACGGAAAATCGGGCTTTGAATTCTTTTTAGGCACAACACCGATCAATTCCAAAGGCAACCTGACCCTGCAACTGCTGGATCAGGCCGGCCTGCCGCTTTCGGATGAAATCGAGATCGATCTCTCGAAGGATTGCTCGGAAAATCTTGTGCTGGTGAGGTTCAAGAAGAAACCGTAACAAGCGTTACGTCCCTTCGACTGCGCTCAGGACAGGGTTGCGTAATGAAAACGAAGTCCGTTGCGGGTGGGCGACGGACTTCGTTTCTTGTTTCCTTGTCTACCTGTTTACTTTTTACCCTCCCCCTACACTTCCACATTCCAATCCCTATATTTTGGCACACGGGCATGGGCAATATCGTCGAATAGAATCCGCAGTTTCGAGGTGATGGTCCCCATTTTGCCGTTGCCGATGGAGCGATGATCCACTTTTGTGGCGGCGACAATCTGCGCGGCGGTGCCGGTCATGAATAATTCCTCGGCCACAAATACTTCGGTGCGGTCGATGGAGCGTTCTACTACTTCGATTCCCAGTTCGGTGCGCGCCAGATCGATCACACAGCGGCGGGTAATACCTTCGAGAATGTTATCGGTTGCGGGCGGCGTGACCAGAACTCCATCGCGCACCATGAAGATATTCATTGCGGAGCCTTCCGAGACGTGGCCGTTATTGTCGAGCACGATCGCCTCATCGAAGCCGGCGCGGTTGGCGTCGGTTTTGATCAGCGCGGAGTTTGCGTATGCGCCGGAAATTTTCCCCCGCGCGGGGATGGCGTTATCGTCGATGCGCCGCCACGAGGAAAAGGTCAGGTGGGCATCCGCATCGTTGCTGACGTATTTTCCGAAGGCCGTCACAAACATGGCGAATTCGTCCTTGAGATTGTGCAGTCGAACGCCGATTCCCATATCAGCCTTGTAAATGGTGGGGCGAATATACACGTTTTCCTTCCAATCGTCCATGCGAAGCACATCGAGCGTGAGTTGGATCAACCCCTCCTCGTCATAGGGAATGTCCATCGACATCATGCGCGCGGAATTCAAAAGGCGGTGAAAATGATCGAAGGGGCGAAACACGAAGAGACGTTTTTTCTCCTCGTTCCAATAAGCGCGCATACCGCTAAATACCGTCGTGCCATATAAAAATCCGTGTGTGGCGATGCTGATCTTCGCCTCGGCAAACGGGATGATCTTTCCCTCAAAGAAGGCATGCTTCGTAAGGTCCACTACTCACCTCCGGGTTGGAATTGGATGTTGCGGCAAAATTATAATCCATGCGTGGGCGCAAAATCTTTTCACCGCGAAGGCCGCGAAGAAAATCTTGATGAAGAGATGCGCCTTTGTCGCGTCGACTTTTAAATGTCGAAACATGGCCGCCTTCACAAAAAAAAATACTGGCAGGTTGTTAGCCTGCCAGCGCAATGTCTTTTGAATTTCGATGATCTACAACAACTGTTTCAATTGTTTCAAACTTTCCAGCGGATCTTTGAACAGGATGCCGGTCATGCCGAGTTCTTCGCAACCTTCGAGGTTAATATTGACATCGTCGACAAAGACCGCGTCCGCTGCTTTGACCCCGGCCTGCTCCAGCGCAATCTCGTAGATTCTCGCCGAAGGCTTGACCGCCCCAACCTCCGCCGAGACGATTACCGTGTCGAAGGCGTCGATCACCTTTTCCTTGACCATGAATTCGCGCAGGCCGCTCCATGCATTGGAGATCAACCCGGTATGCACCGTTCCCCGCAGTGAGCGGATATAGTCCACAAGCCCGCGGTCGATCACATCGCCGCCGAAGAATTCATCCTGAAAGGCTTTGGCCTCCGATGCGGGGCGTTTCAATCGCTTTAACACATCAGCCCAATGTTCCGCTTCTTTGATCTCGCCCAACGAAGCGCGCCGCGCTGATTCGCTTCCGAAAACAAACTTGTCGATATCGTCGTAATCCATGCCGAAGCGC
This sequence comes from Chloroflexota bacterium, assembly GCA_016191895.1. Classification (GTDB taxonomy): domain Bacteria; phylum Chloroflexota; class Anaerolineae; order Anaerolineales; family Villigracilaceae; genus Villigracilis. The sequence continues at coordinate 4,032 of JACPVD010000051.1, forward strand.
TCGGCCAGATGCTGGCGCGGCGACTGGAACTCGGTGCGCATGATCACGCCGCCGAAATCGAAGAAGACTGCGCGGATGGGCATGAGGTTATTTCTTCTTTTTGGCGGTCGTCTTTGTTGCGGCAGGTTTCTTCGCGGCGGGCTTGACCTTTGTTGTTGCCGGTTTCTTTGCCGGAGCCTTCTTCACAGCCTGTTTTTCAACCGCCGCCTTCATTGCCTTCGAGACGGGTTCCGTCTTAAGGAACGCGGAGGCGGGGACAACCCTTTCAGGCGGGGGCGGCGCAGAGGCCTGCTTTTTCGCGGCTTCCTGCCAGTTGGGGAAGAACAACTCCATCCGCTGGCGCGAGATCGAGTTGGCCCGGCGGCAACGCGGACAGTGCGCATCGTAATGGTTCATTCCTTTTTCATTCATCAGCATGATCGCGCTCAACATTTCGGCGCGGCTGAGGGTAAACGGGGTCTGGCAATAGATACAACGCAGGTTCATACATCTCTCCTTGTGACGGAAGCCTTTGGCTTTGAGGATTCGCCGCGATGGAGGGGTCAGAGGTGACAGTCACTTGCAAAGTGACTGTCACCTGCATGATCCTTCGCGGTAAATTCCTTCGATTTTCCGGCAGTTTCCTATTCTGAGAGAGATTCTACACTGATTTCACGTCCGGGGCGAATCGTCTTTTCGTACAGGTCGAAAGCCAGGTGAACGCGCATGCCTGCTTTTTCGTACAGCCGTAACGCGCCAGTCAGGCTCTCGGCGTCCACGCCCAAACCGACCTTGCGGGTGCCGCGGCGGTAAAACTCGCCAAAGGCATGTTGGAGGAGAGCCAATCCGATTCCACGTTTGCGCCATGCCCGGCGGACTCCCAAAATGTTCACGTAGCCCATCTCCGGGTCGTCGTAGGCTTTGGGACGGCAGAGGCAGATGCCGGTGATTTCGTTTCCGTCCATGGCCAGGAACCACAAGTTGGGGTCGAACCCATCACCCATCATGAAGTGCTTGAAGCGGGCGAGTCCTTCCTCGAACGGAGGTTCGACAAAGCCAAAGTGGTCGCGGAACGATTCGGTATCGGCGATGTACACGGCTTCGGTATCTTTCTCAGGGTCGAATCGTCTCAGGGTGATGCCACCCGCCCACAGCGGAGTCGGAGGCGCGGACTTCATGTCGATTCGCATGTTGTATGAACTGCGAATCTGTGCGTATCCAAAATCCTCAAACAGTTTTTTAGATTCGACAGCCGGACGATGCGCCCCGATACGCGGCGCAAAATGAAGGTCGGTGGGCAGGTCGCTCAAGACCATGCAGGCGCGTTCTTCAGCCCATTGCAACAGCCACGAGCCGATGCCAAGTCCGCTGAAATCGGGATGAACACGTCCCCAAATCCAGGGATGAACAGGCGGCTTGGAGGTCGTCCACACTTCGATGTAACCGACCATTTTTCCATCAGGCGAAAAGATAACGCGGATATCGCGCGCGGGATCGAAGCCGGGGGAGACCCACTCATTACGAATGGCACCAGCGTCGGTGATGTCGTCCTGTTGAATCACGGCTTGCGACCACAGGTTGAATAATTCGAGCGCGGATTCGACATCGTCGGGCTGGGCGCCGCGGACGGTAAAGTCCCGGGGTAATTCGATTTTAGTATTTTCAAGGATTGCGTTCATGGTTTTCCTTTCGGACTCCAAAGTCTGGAGACTTTGGAGTCCTATTTCCATTTCATTCATCATTTTCCATTATGCCGGGGCGGAGTTCCTTTTCATACGTGAGAAACTCGCTGGCAACATGCATGCCGGCTTTTTGATACAGCCTTGTTGCGCCGGTGGGATTGGAGGCGTCGACGCCGAGGCCGATGGTCTTCATGCCGCGTTTGTAAAATTCGCCAAAGGAATGTCGGAGGAGCGCCAGGCCGAGTCCTTTTTTACGCCACGGGCGGCGGACTCCCAACGTGCTGACCCAGCCAATTTCCATACGATAACGGTTCTGCGAGAAACCGGCGATTTCGTTTCCGTCCCAGGCGATCATCCACAAACTGGGATCGAAATCCTCGCGGTTGAGTTTTCCATGTTTCCACTCGCTGAATGAAATATCATGGCTTCCCCAATGATCGCGAAAAGACTCGTTTTGCGCCTGCCAGACAATCTCTTCATGCGCGGGTCGTTCAAACGGACGCAGTTCCACGCCGGCTGGCCAAATGGGCGCAGGAGGCGCGGAGTCGAGGGTAATCTCCATGCGCCAGTGATAACGCCTGGGAAAGTATCCTTCGTTCTTGTGCAGTATGTTGCTGGCTTCGTCGCGGTTGTCGATCGTGCTTCGCAGGAAGACACGCAGATTGGGTTTGGCGAGCGCGATCTCTTCGCGGGCGCGGGCTTCGACCCGGCGCAATAACGCGGTGCCGATTCCCTGCCCGGTAAATTCCGGGTGGACATATCCATCGGTGCGAAGGTTATAGTGTTCGTGCTGATTGAAAAACTCCTCATAGCCGATAATTCGCCCATCGGCGGTTTGCATCACAAAGGCGTCGGTTTCGAGGAGGAAGCCTTCGCTTTTCCACTCATTTTCCAGTTCCTCCGGCGTAACGGCAACAGTCGCATCGCCGTCTGCAAGGCAGACTTCGTAGATCAGTTTTGCCACAGCGTCGCGGTCGCTCCATTGCGCTGGGCGCAGGTTGAGGTCCGTCATTAGCGGAGAAACGCCCTGATGCACGCTTCGCGCAATTGCATCAGAAACAGTGTTGGAAATATTTTTTGTAGTCATGTATTCATCTCCTTCCATTCATCGTATCTTTTCAAAAGATGGGGAACGTGGGGCGTGTCGAGCGCGCTTCGCGCGCTCGACACGCCCCACACCCCAATTTATTCAGAAGATATCCAGTCATCGTACAAAACGCCCATATAGAGCATGTCGTAGCGTTTGCCGTCTTTGAGCAACGCGCCGCGCAGGCGACCTTCGTGTTTGAAGCCCGCTTTTTCATAGGAACGAATGGCGCGGGGGTTATATTCAAAGACATTAAGCGTAACGCGGTTCAAATTGATTTCGGTAAAGGCAAAACGGAGCATGACTTTCATGGCGTCCGTTCCGTAGCCTTTGCCCCAGTGTTCACGGCTTCCGATGGCGAGGCCGACGAACGCGTTGCGTCCCAGCCAGTTGTTGACCACGTCGAGGTTGATGTCGCCAAGCAGGCGGTTGTCGTCGAGGGCGCGGATGGTGAAGTAATATTGCATTGGCGTGACATCGCCCAATTGCTTTTCAAAAAACGACGAAGCGGTTTTGGCCGAGGCCAGCCTCATCGCACTTGCATCCATCAAACGGGTCAGTTCCGAATCGCGAGTCCAGACAGAGTAGGCCTTGCCAAGTTCATCAGGGTCTACAGCGGAGAGCCGCACAAGTTCGCCTTTGAAGATATCTTTCATGACCGCGGACTCCATTCCTCGCGCAGGATACCCATCCACAAACTATCGTAACGGACTCCGTCGCGCAATCCTTCGCCGCGCATGCAGCCTTCAAGTTTGAAGCCGACCTTTTCGTATGTTTTCAACGCGCGTTCATTGTAGGCATGCAAGCCAAGCGTAACGCGGCGCAGGTTCAACTCAAGAAAGGCATATTGCACCATCAATGCAACCGCTTCGGAGCCATAGCCTCTGCCCCAATAATTGCGGTCACCGATCGAAATGCCGAGCATGGAGTCAGCATGGTGCCATGACCGAATCCATAGCCCGACACCACCGATCAACGTATCGTCTGCCAATGTCCGTATGCAGAAACGAAACGAGTTTTGGTTGTTTTCAGCATCCTTCTCAATGAACTCTTTTATCTTTTTTGCAGACCACAACTGGGCGGGGTCACTGTCCGCGAGGCGGTGTTGTTCCGTATCGCGATTCCATTGGACGAAGAATTTCGCCAGTATCTCCGGGGATTCATCGGACAGGCGGACAAGGGATCCGCGATACAGGTCTTTCATCGCTTCACCCTTGACCGTTGGCCTGCTCCTGCCATTCGGCATTCAACAAGCCGAAAGAGAGCAGGTCCCAAAATTCTCCGTCGCGGTGGATCGCTTTGCGGCGGCGAATCTCCTCCATAAAACCAAACTTCTGGAGGAGTCGGATTGCGCCATCGTTATACGCCGGCACAACCGCTGTAACGCGATAGAGATTCAATTCGCCAAAGGCGTAACGCAGGAGCATGCCCAGCGCCTGTGAGCCATATCCCTTGCGGCGATCCTCCTCCGCGCCGATGCCAAGCCGCAGAAAGCCGTTGCCATTCGTCCAGTCGATCCACTCCACCAGGGCCTTGCCGATCAGGCGGTCATCCTCGCGGGCGCGGATGGTGAAATAGAACAGATTCTTGTCCTCGTCCACGCGTTTTTCGATGGCCTCATACTCCTTCTTGACCATCGCCGGCGAAAGCGGACGGGCGGGCTTGAGTTCCAGCAGGCGCATGAATTCGGCGTCGTGCGTCCATTTGGATTCGATCTCGGGATGCGTTTCGTGGTCGATCGGCCCAAAACGGACATCCTGCGCTTCGAACAATTGCGTTTGTATGTTCAACATGGTTTCCTCCAAAATAAAAACGGCCACAGGTCATTCAAACCCATGGCCGCCTTTGCGCGATTAAATAAAAACGGCCACGGGTTCGCATGAGCGCCGCGGCCGCCAAGTGACGATGATTCGTCTTGTTAACGGGGAGCAGGCGCAATGCGGGTATCAGCACCAACCGGAACGGTGGTGATGGTCACAACTTCGGAAAACTTATTCATAATCACTGGCCTGTACTCCTTTCGTAAAATTTGCTTTTCGTTCAAGCAGGCGCGAGTTTATCACGCAGAGGAAGGGAACGTCAAGGGTTTTTGGGTATTACGATACAGCGTTGACGCGTAAAAATTGCGGTGATACAATGCAACCCGCTTGTTTCGACAGGCCCAACAACGAGACGCCCCCATCGTCTAGTGGCCCAGGACGAAGCCCTCTCAAGGCTTAAACCGGGATTCGAATTCCCGTGGGGGCACACCTTTCGACAGTCACCCTCTTTTCCGGTGGCTGTCTTTTTTTGGAGTCATCATGAAGTCGTCTTCGCAACTTTCGCAAGGGTACATCATCGCGTTCGCCGCCACCGTCATCTGGTCAACAACGGGGATTTTGATCAGCTACCTCGTCGTCACCTATTCCCTGCCTTCACTCGTGCTGGCTTTTTGGCGCGATTTGTTTGTTTCACTCGGCATGGCGGTTGGATTGCTCCTCTTCAACCGTCCGCTGTTGCATCTCGAGCGCAAACACTGGGAATTTATGATTCTATACGGATTAACGCTCGCGGTCTTCAATTCGATGTGGACGTTCTCGGTTCAATACAACGGGGCGGCTGTCGCCACGGTAATGGCCTTTTCCTCCCCGGCAATGACCGCCATCCTGAGCCGCATTGTATTTAAGGAACGCTTCAGCAATGTCAAAATTGTTTCCATCCTGTTGAGCCTTGGGGGAATCGTGTTCGTCTCCGGCGCGTATGACTCCTCCACGTGGAATCTCAACCCGATGGGAATCGTCTTTGGCCTGCTATCGGGCCTGATGTTTGCCATTTACAATCTCGAAGGCAAACATGCCTCCGATACTCATATCGACTCGTGGACAGCCCTGCTGTATAGTTTCGGGTGGGCGACCGTGTTTCTGTTGTTCTTCAATCTCGGAAACGACCTGTTCATTACAGGCAGGGGAGCGTTTGCCGATATGCTCTGGCTTGGAGATTCCCTCAGCGGGTGGGGGATTCTCTTCTTCCTCGGCGTCGCTCCCACCCTCGGCGGATTTGGCCTCTACACCCTGAGCATCCGTTACCTCTCGCCGACCACGTCCAATTTGATCGCCACACTCGAACCGGCCTTCACGGCGATATGGGCCTATTTCTTCTTGAACGAAATCTTAACCCCGCCCCAACTCTTTGGCGGAGTCCTTGTGTTGGCCGGCGTAATTCTGTTGCGATTTGGGGAGCGATAAGCGAAATTTCATGGAGGGATTCTCTAACGCTTTTCTAACCCTCCCGCCCTTGACCGAAACTTAAGTCGGTTATATATTTCAGTACACTTAAATAAAAAGAGAACTTAACTATGCCCAAACCCGCCCAAATTTCCCAGTCCCTGCGCGCGTGGATGGATGTGTTCATGCATCGCTCCATGCGTGGGTGGGCGCATTTTGCCAAATCCACCGGGCTTTCGATGCCGCAATTCAGCATCCTCATGCAATTGCATCACAAAGGCCCGTGCGGAATGTCTGAGATCAGCGAGCGGTTCGACATCACCGCCGCCGCCGCCAGCCAGCTTGTGGAGAAACTGGTGCAGGGCGGCTATCTCGAACGCGCCGAAGACCCCCATGACCGCCGCGCAAAGCTTCTGCGCCTTACTGTAAATGGCGAGAAATTGATCAAGGATGGGATTCAGGAACGCCACCGCTGGATGGATGAATTGGCTTCCAAATTAGGCACCGACGAACAGGCAAAAGTTGTTGAAGCGCTGGTCATCCTCACCGAAGCCGCTAAGAAACTCGAAAGTTAAAGGAAAACGAATGACAGATTTGATTTTGAAAGATAAAGTCGCCGTCATTACCGGCGGCTCGCGTGGGCTGGGACTTGCTCTCGCGCAAACATACGCCCGCGCAGGCGCGCATGTGGTAATAGCCTCGCGCACCTCGAAAACGGTTAATAACGTGGTGGAGGCGCTGCGACAAAGCGGATATCAGGCGGCAGGTCTCGCCTGCGATGTCGCGGACATGGAACAAGTGGAAACACTGGCACAGATCGCCTTCCGGTCTTTTGGTCGCCTTGATATTTGGGTCAACAACGCGGGGCTTTCCGCGCCGTACGGTCCCACGGCGCATATCCCCAATTCAGACTTCCTGAATGTAATCAACACGAATATTGTTGGCACGTATAACGGCTCGATTGCGGCCATGCGCTATTTTATCAGGCAGCATAGCGGCAAGCTGATCAACCTGCTGGGACGCGGCGATACAGGCGCGATTGCCCTGCAAAACGCTTATAGTTCCAGCAAGGTGTGGATTCGCAATTTTACAAAAGCCCTGGCGAAAGAATACAAAGACAGCGGCGTAGATGTTTTTGGTTTCAACCCGGGACTGGTGAAAACCGATATGCTCAGCAACGTCCACGCAGTGGAAGGGTATGAAAAGAAAATGAATCCCTTGCGCTATGTGGCAATGTTATGGGGCAACGATGCGGATGTGCCGGCACAGAAAGCGCTCTGGCTTGCCTCCCCTGCCAGCGACGGCAGAAATGGATTAATGACTACGGTCTTGACCAAACGGTTGATGTTTTCACGCTTGATCGGATTGCCCTTTCGCAGATTGTCGAAACGCTCAACTGAATTATTGGAACTTAATGTCACTGCGGTCAAACCAGCCATTGGAGATTAAATGCAAGCAACCATAACTCAAACCAACCCTCGCCGCGAGCGGACAAAATCCAAGGGCGGCATGGGACGCGCGATCAAATATTTAACGAACTACAAACGCCAGGCCGCGCTCCCGTATTTATTCCTTGCCATTGCCACACTTGCGCAACTGGCCGTACCGGCGATGATTCGCCGCGTGATCGACGCAGTGACGACAGGCTACATCGCCGATCAAATTCTCGGAACGCTTGGGCAAATTCCCGAACCATTCGTCGGCGCGGCATTGCCGAAGATTCTCGAAACCACGGGGAGACCCGCCTCTTTAACGCTGGACCAACTCAAAGTCCAGTTGGAAGCGGATGTGAACAACGCGCCGCAATTGCTTGTCAGCGCCATCGTCGCCATCTTCATCTTTGCCGCCCTGCGCGGGGTCTTCGCGTTTTTGCAGGCGTATTGGGCCGAGAAAAATTCGCAGGCGGTGGCGTATGATCTGCGCAACGATCTGTATTCCAAGATCCAGACGCTGTCGTTTTCGTATCACGATAAAAATCAAACGGGACAGTTGATGATCCGCGCGACGGATGATGTGGAGAAAGTGCGCCTCTTCATCGGCCAGGGCCTGCTTCAACTTATCGGTGCGTTCATCCTGCTGACGGGAACGATCATCATTTTATTTTCGACGAACGCTTCACTGGCGTGGGCCATGATGCCAATTTTGCCGATCGCTTTGGTGTTGTTCGTTTTCTTTGCGGGTGCGAGTCGTCCCATGTTTGCGGAGGTACAGCAAAAACTCTCCGCCTTGAACACGGTGTTGCAGGAAAACCTTGCGGGCGTGAAAGTGATCAAGGCCTTCACGCGCGAAAAACAACAGCAGGAAAAATTCAAAGCCCGCGCCGGCGATACGATGGATGTGGCGATTCGACTCTCGCGCCTGTTCACCTTTATGTTCCCGCTTGTGTTCATGATCGCAAACCTCGGGCAGGCATCCATCTTGTATGTGGGCGGCAAGGCCATCATGGCTGGAACGTTGAGCCTCGGCGAGTGGCAGGAATTTTCAATGTATTTGATGTATCTCTTCAGGCCGATCATGATGGTGGGTATGATCATCACCCAGTTCGGGCAGGCTTCGGCATCCGCCGACCGTATTTTCGAAATCCTCGATGCGAAGAACGACATCGCCGACAAACCCGGTGCGGGCAAACTTCCATCCGTGACGGGCAATGTGAAATTCGAAGATGTCACCTTCCGCTATTTTGGCGGCGGCGACCCCGTGCTTGCCAGCGTCACGTTCGAAGCGAAGCCCGGCGAAACAATCGCCCTGCTTGGCGCAACAGGCTCAGGCAAGACCACCATCATCAATTTACTCCCGCGATTCTACGATCCCAGCGAAGGACGCATTACCATTGATGGATATGACCTGCGCGATGTAACCCTTGAATCACTGCGCTCGCAGATCGGCATTGTGTTGCAGGAAACCACGCTCTTCAGCGGAAGCGTCCGCGATAACATCGCCTTCGGCAAACCCGATGCGACGCGGGAAGAGATCGAAGCCGCCGCAAAAGCCGCGCAGGCGCATGACTTCATCATGTCGTTTCCTGAAGGATACAACACGCACGTCGGCGAACGCGGGCAAACCCTCTCCGGCGGACAAAAACAACGTGTCGCCATCGCCCGCGCCCTGCTTCTCGACCCGCGTATTCTTATTCTCGACGATTCAACATCCAGCGTCGATCTCAACACCGAAGCCGCCATTCAATCTGCGCTGGATGTGTTGATGAAAGGACGCACGTCGTTTGTCATCGCACAGCGCATCAGCACGGTGATGAACGCCGACAAGATTCTCGTCCTCGATAAAGGTAAAGTCGTTGCCATGGGCAAACACGCCGAATTGCTCGAAGACGATCCCATCTACGCGGAAATTTACAACTCTCAAATTTTGGCTCACGAAAATGAAATGGCAGGTGCCCAATGATGCACGGACGAGCGGGCGAATTCCTCAAATCTGAAACCGTCAAACCGAAGAACGTCGGCGAAACGCTGGCGCGGCTCGGAAAATATTTCGGCCAGTTCTGGTTCATGCTGATCCTGGCGCTGGCCTTCGTAGTCACCGCCACGTGGACTCAGGTGACCACGCCCGAATTGATCGGGCAGGCGACGGATTGTTTCCTCGTCCCGAATGGATCGAACCCCTTCGCCTCTTTCTCCCCGACAACTGACTCGCAGACCCAAACAGAATCTTCCTGCTGGCTCGCCGCCGATGCGGAGACCCTCAACGGAAGACAGGCATTCCTCAACGGCTTGTACAACACCGGCGGTTACAAAATGGCAGACCCCGTCACCGCCACCGTCGAACAACGCACCGAAGGGCTTATGCGGCTGATCCTCTTCATCGTCATTCTCTTTGTGGCGGGGTCGGTACTCAACGGCATGACCTTCTTCGCCATGTCGTGGACGGGCCAGCATGTCCTGCGCCAGATGCGCGTGGAGGTGTTCGAGCAATTGCACCGTCTCTCGCTCAGTTACTACGCCGAACACGAAGCGGGCGACCTGATGAGCCGCATTACCAACGACACCA
>JACPVD010000157.1 GCA_016191895.1 Chloroflexota bacterium
ATATTGCCTCGGTAATCGGCATGATTATACTTCCAGTTTATAAATCTTCGGAGGCCGGTCTCGTTGCGGTTGCGTTGACGAGCGGCGGAGAATCGCCATGAATATCATGATCGCCGGTGGGTCGGGTTTTCTTGGCGCCGCCCTTACAAAATCTTTTCTCGCAGACGGGCATAAAGTTTTTATCCTCACTCGCGGATCGCGCGTACCGCAAGGCGCTCAGGCAATCCAATGGGACGCAAAAACAACAAACGGGTGGGGGCATCTCGTCCATGAAATGGATGTCGTGATTCACCTGACCGGGCGGACTCTCGCCTCCTGGCCGTGGACGGCCTCGATAAAACGCGACTTTCACGACTCACGCATCATCCCCGGACTTGCGCTTGCTCAAGCGATTCTCGAAGCGGATCGCCGCCCAAGCCTTTTCATCCAGCAATCGGGGATCAACTATTACGGCCTGCGCGGTAACCTTGCCGATGAATCCACATCCCCGGCAGATGACTTCCTCGCGCAACTTACTGTGGTCTGGGAAGGCGCCACCAAATCCGTCGAAGATGTGGGTGTGCGCCGGGTAATTCTTCGCTCAGCGCCGATACTCGATAAAAAGGACGGGCTGATGCCGCTCATGGCCCTGCCCATGAAGTTATTCGTCGGCGGACCGATGGGCAGTGGAAATTTTGCCATGCCCTGGATTCATATCAAAGACTGGGTTGACGCGGCGCGGCATTTGATTCAAAAAGAAGATTCGCGCGGAGCATTTAACCTTGTTGCTCCCACGCCCACATCCAACGCGGAATTCAATCGCGCTTTGGCAAGCGTTTTACATCGCCCCTATTGGTTTCCCACCCCCGCATTTTTATTGCGGATGATCTTGGGCGAAATGAGCGTCCTTGTCCTCGAGGGCAGGTTTTCCCAGCCTAAACGGCTGATCGAGTCTGGGTACAAAATCCAGTTCCCAGGTCCGCATGAAGCGTTTGTCGATCTTTTTGGATAAAACGCAGCGTGGTATGTACCGCACACTTCAGTTTGCGCCCCGGCGGGCAAGGTTCACCTTGCCGTGCGCGTTGCCGCAAAATCTCCGCGATTGGCGTGGTTTTCGCGGAGCAATACCATACAGGAGAAAATTCATGAAGCGATTTATTTTCGTACTGGCAATCTTTATCACCGCATGTGCGCCCTCTGCTCAACCAGCGGGTGGGCTACCCGAACTGTTCCCCACCGCCACCGCATATGTTGACCCATCGTATCCGACCGCGCAGGTTGAATTGGCCGTGCCGAATCAAACCGCGAGCGGAATCGACGTGCGCATGGAACGCGCCTCGGTGGATGGAAAAAATGTGAATGCCGAAGTGTGCTTTACACTGCCCGATCCGTCCGATTGGTCGATCTTCGCCGCGAGTCTGACGTATTCGGGAATCCTTGTGCAGGAATTCGGCACGACCCTTGTCAGTTTGCAGGAGCCGTCCAATGGTCAGGCCGGTTTGCGCTGTGACATGCTGACCTTCATCGTCCCGCCGGATGCCGATTTATCCAACGTCACCATTGTCATTGATTCGATCGCCGCCACCCCGCGCGAAGGCGATTATTGTTCCGTATACATGCCGAAGATCCAGCAAGCCATGGTCGATCGCGGCACCGGTATCGCGCTGGATTGCATCGACGTGAACGGCGTATTGACGATGCAGATCCTGAGCATTCCGCCGGAGATGACACAGGCGCAGGCCGAAGAGATCGTCTACAGCGCGGAGTTTTATTCCGTCAACGGCCCGTGGATTTTTACATTCAATTTGGCACAGTGAAATTCTTGTTGTATAATACGCGCCATGTCCGGTAGAAACATTTTCAGCCAATATTATTACTACGCTCACCCGTAAACCTTTTGCGATGGTGTGCTATGAACGCGCCCTCATCATCGCGGGCGCGTTTTTGTTTGGAAACTTGCAGCGCACAGCGCCAGGAAAATTCATTTTGCGATCAAGGAGCGTCTTTTCAATGCATTGGGGTGCGGGGTGTTTTGAAACGATATATCGAGGAGAATGCAATGAACATCGACGAACAAGTTGAATTATTGATGCTCGGCACCGAATACGGCGACGAGGAATTAAAGAAAGCCATGACCGCCGAACTGCGCGAACGGTTATTGCTCGCTGAAAAAGAGAGTCGTCCCCTGCGGGTGTATTGCGGCTACGACCCCACCTCCACCGATCTGCATTTGGGCCACACCATCACCATGCGCAAACTGCGTCAGTTTCAGGATTTTGGACACAAGGTCACATTTTTGATTGGAAGTTACACCGCGCTTGTAGGCGATCCGTCTGACAAAAATAAAGCGCGCCCGATCCTGACCGAGGAACAAGTTGCCAACAATGCGCAGACGTATACCGACCAGGCCTTTCGCGTGCTCGACCGTGAGAAGACAAAGATCCGCTACAACGGCGAATGGCTCTCGGAACTTTCCCTTGTCGATCTGATTCGACTTGGGCAGAATTTCACCGTCCAGCAGTTTTTGGCACGGGATAATTTTGCGAATCGATTGGAAAAAGGTGAGCCGATCTATTTGCATGAGACCTTCTATGCCCTAATGCAGGGTTACGACGCCGTTGCCATGCAAACCGATATTCAAGTCGGCGGCACGGATCAGTTGTTCAATATCATCGTCGCCGGGCGCAAGTTGCAGGAGGCGCTGGGGCAAAAGCCACTGGTTGGTATCATCACCGCCATTTTGCCGGGCACCGACGGCGTGCAGAGAATGTCCAAATCCACCGGGAATATCGTGCCGATCAACACCGGCGCGGACGATATGTTTGGCAAGTTGATG
>JACPVD010000030.1 GCA_016191895.1 Chloroflexota bacterium
ATTTGTACTTCCAACTCAATCCTGCTGAACTCCGCCGCTCGATTGACAAAAAAACCGCCAAACTTTGGAAAATTTCTCGGTAACATTTCCCTTTGATGCAACGTTACCGTCATAGTAACATTTTATCGTGATGCATTACGCTACAACATTTGAATGCTCCCGAATTACATCCATATTACCGCAAAGGGATTCGCATTAAACGAATCCTTGCAGACGAGCAGACGCAGTACCAGCATCTGCAATTCGTCGAGACCGAGTTCTTCGGCAACGCGATGATCCTCGACGGCATCATCCAGCTCACCGAGCGCGACAACATGGGCTATCACGAGATGATCGTCCATGTGCCGATGCTGGCAGTCGGCAAACCGAAAAGAGTTTTGATCGTCGGCGGCGGGGACGGCGGCTCGCTGCGGCAGGTCTTGCGATATGACTCGGTGGAGGAAGCCGTCGTCTGCGAACTGGATCAGCGCGTGGTGGATTTATCCCGCGAACATTTCGCCGCCTCCTTCGGGGACCCGTGGTCTGATCCACGCTCCAAACTGCTCGTTCGGGACGCCTTTGGCTACTTAAAGGAAAACCCCGGTCAGTTCGACGTCATCATCTCGGACACGACCGATCCCATCGGCATGGCGGAGCGTTTGTTCTCGGACGAATTTCAAAAATTGATGGTGCGTGCCCTCGCTCCCGGCGGCGCAGCGGCGACCCAGTGCGAACAGCCGTATTTCGATACGGAATTGATAAAGACCATCTATCGCTCCGCCAAATCCCTGACGAAGAATCCCGCCTATTACTACGCCAACATCCCCACCTACCCCGGCGGGGGAATCGGCTTCATGTACGTCTCGGACACTCCCTGGGAGAACGGATTGGAGACGCCCTACCCGCCCGGCGAGAATCAATATCTCAACCCCGAAGTCCACAAGGCGGCGTTTGCCCTGCCGGAGTTTTTTCGGAAAGGGTTGCATGGGTGATTTTCACACCCAATGATAATAATGTGCCGGGCGCCGGAAGGGTATAATTATCGTACGAGGTGCGCCATGACCGATATGGAACAAACTATCATGCTCGAAATTTCCACGCTGCCTGAGAGACGATTGGCGGACGTTTTAGCGTTTGTCCGTTACTTGAAATTGAGCATACCGACAGAAGAAAAGGATTTGGAGGAAAGATTCGATAACGCCTTGAAATCCATCCGCGCGCGCGCAGAGAAAATGAACATCACCGACGAAGACATCAAGGCGGAAATCCGCGCCGTACGGGAAGGCAAATAATGCGGGTTGTTCTCGACACCAATATTTTCATCTCTTCCACGTTGGGCGGAAAATTGAAGGTTATTGTTGACGAGTGGAAAGCGGGAAAATTCAAATTGATCGTATCAGAAGCGATTGCCCGCGAATATCTTGACGTAATCAACCGCCCGAAGTTCAAAATCCCCCAGATCGAGATTGTGACAGCCACCGAGTATCTTTTACAACACGCTGAATTTGTAACACCCGAAGAAGAAATTGTCGTCATTGTCGCCGATCCAACGGATAATAAATTTCTCGAGGCAGCCATTGCGGGAAATGTGAATTACATTGTCAGCGGGGACAGTCACTTGCTGGAACTTGGCACTTTCAGGGGCATACCCATCACCAGAGCCGTGGAATTTATCGAATTGCTGAATTCGTAGACTCTGAAAACTGCCGCGCGGTTGAATGATCGCCACTGGGCGCTTATCCCGGCGTAGTAGGAGATTACCCCTACGTGGCGCGACGCACTATTCCAAGCAGCAGTTGTTTTGTTACGATACGGGAATTGTTTCCTTTTTCTTGCGTGCTATAGTGGGATTGGACAGTGCGTATGAAAACCTTCCCGCGAACCCGACATCGCCGATATTTCTTGACCGTTTTAGTCATGATGATTTTCATATCTCTCTGCCTGCCTTTTCAAAACGCGGGTGCGACTCCGCGCGGGGCGTTCAGCCAGATCAGCTTTGTGGCGAATATCGAAACGGCGGGAGTGACCGTCAGCGGCGCGGGTTTGCCCGCGTCGGCGCAGATGGCATACCGCCGTGTCGGAGAAACCAACTGGCAGACCGGGCATAACCTTGTGCGCATCAAGGATGGGCGTCTGGTCGGCAGTCTCTTCAACCTCGCGCCTGCATCCAGTTACGAAGTCAAGGTGACGGATGGGACGGGGGAGATCGTCGGCTCGTTTACGACTCAGGCAGATGAATTGCTTTTCACGCCAACCAACATAATTTACGTCAACGATGATGCCGCCCCCGGCGGGGACGGTTCTTTTGCCGCGCCGTTTCGCACGATTCAAGAAGGCGTCAACCGAGCCGCGCCGGGGACACAAGTCCTCGTGGCGGATGGGGTTTATAAAGAGTCGGTCACCTTCCCGGCGAGTGGAATGCCCGGGAGTTGGATTCAGGTCAAGGCGGAGGGCGGAGGCGCGGTCCTCGATGGGTCCGATGTCATGGCTCCGGATGTGTGGACGTCGTATGAGTCCAAGCCCTATATCTGGTACACAAGAATCGGATATTGGATCAAGTATCTCGCGCGCGACGGCAAACGCATGTATCAATACGATTATTTGGATGATCTGCTCAACGCGCGCGGGCACAACGGCGTGCCGATGAGCGAGGGCTGGTATTACGACCCGAACACGGGGAAGTTATATGTGCGAACCCAACAGGAACCGAAAAAATATTCATGGAACCTGCCGATCTTCAACCGCGCGTTTTATGTGGACGGGCGCGATTGGATCTGGATCGAAGGCTTCGAGATGCGGTTTTATGGAACGGGCTACGGCTGCGGCGCATGTTTGAAGGACGCCTCGCATATCGTCGTGCGCAGGAACCGCATCCACAACATGCAGAACCCGGTCTTTTTGGAATGGAACGGCGCAGAGGGGCGCGGGGACGACACGCGCATCGAGTACAACGAGATGTACGATGTGCTCGACAGTCCCTGGGCGTGGAACGCGCAAAAGGGGACTTCGATGGAGTCGATCGCCATCGTCCTGCGCGGACATAACGGCGCTATCGTGCGCGGCAATACCATCCATCATTATTTCAACGGTATGTATACGAGTTCCTCCGCCGCGCTTGACAACCCCGGCGTGATGTTCGATGCGGATATTTACAACAACCGCATCTACGCCATCGGCGATGACGCCTTCGAGCCCGAAGGGACCTGCGTCAATCACCGCTTCCGCAATAATACAATCGATTCGGCGTTGGTGGGCATCTCGCTTGCGCCGGTCACCATGGGACCGGTCTGGGTCTTGCGCAATACCTTTGCCAATTTCACCGGCAGGAGCGTGAAGTGGGATCGGTATTCCGACGGCTGGGTCTTCATGTATCACAACACCAGTTGGACGAATTTCAACGCGCCGAACGCGCTCGAGTTCATCAGCCCGGTGCGCAATTCGGTTTTACGAAACAATATCTTTCAAGGCGGCATTTATTCGGTGGAAGCGCGCAACCCTGGCGCCTTCGGTCACGATTGGAACTACGACAATTGGAGCACGGGCTTTGGCTCACGGTTCAAATGGGAAAACGTGGATTACCCGAACCTCAACCAGTTCTGCCGCGCCTCAGGGCTGGAATGCAATGGGCATGAATCCACGCCCGGTCTGACGTACCCGGCTGGCGCCGATTTTTCATTACTGCCCACGAGCGCAAACATCGACCGCGGATTATTCATCCCCGGCATCAATGACGGCTTCTACGGTAGCGCGCCTGATATCGGCGCGGTCGAATCATTCATCGTGACGACGCCCGCTGTTTCAGCGCTCGTCCGCGCGGATGTGAATCCCACCGGCGCGTCCATTGTTAATTTCAATATTGTATTTTCAAAGTCGGTCACCGGCGTGGACGTTACAGACTTCATTCTTGCTGCAGACCCATCCATTACCGGCGCGTCTGTTCTGAATGTTACGCCTGTCAATGAAGCGAACTATATCGTCAGTGTCAACACCGGGTCGGGCAGCGGAAATCTCCGGCTCGACCTGCCGGACGATGACTCGATCCGCGACGCGAACGGGACTCCGCTTGGGGGCATCGGCGCGGGCAACGGCGGATTCAATGGGGAGTCTTATTTCATTGACAAGACATTGCCATTTGCAAGCAGCATCCTGCGCGCGGATGCATCACCGAGCAATGCCGACGTCATTCATTTCACAGTCAATTTTTCAGAGAACGTCACCGGCGTGGACCCCGGCGATTTCCTCCTAACCCCGTCTGGTTCGATTTCAAATTACGCGATCATTGAAGTTTTGGGATCGGGTAATTCTTATGCAGTTACCGTCAACACGGGAGTCGGTGATGGAACCCTGCGCCTCGACCTTGCCGATAACGATTCGATCCTCGATGAAACATCCCTGCCTTTGGGCGGACTCGGTGCCGGGAATGGAAATTATTCATCCGGCGATGTGTATGTGATCAACAAAGCGGTTCCTACCGTGACCTCGATCCTGCGCCTCGACCCAAGCCCCACCGCCGCCGGAAGCGCGCGCTTCACGGTCACGTTCTCAGAATCCGTGACCGGCGTGGACGCGGCTGCTTTCGCGCTGACCGTTTCGAGCGTGTCGGATGCGGGGGTTGCATCCGTCAGCGGCTCGGGGACGACTTATACCGTCACCATTTTCACCGGCAATGGAGATGGTTCACTGCGGCTTGACCTGCTCGATAACGACAGCATTCTCGATGCGGGTTTATCCCCATTGGGCGGCGCAGGCTTGGGTAACGCGAATTTCTACAACGGCGAGACGTATACGATAGACCGCGCCGCGCCGCTGATCCAGACCATGACTTTTTACTCGGACGGGGCGCACGACGGCTGGATTTTGGAAGGGAAGGAGACCAGCAACAAAGGCGGGACGATGAACAGCAGCGCAGCCGTTCTGCGCGTGGGCGATAACGCGCAGGATAACCAGTACCGTTCGATCCTGCATTTCCCCACATCCACACTGCCGGATAACGCCGCCATCACGCAGGCGATATTGACATTGCAAATGGAATCGGTTGTTGGAGCGAACCCGTTCAAGACGCACCGCAACATCTGGGTGGATATCCGCCAGGGCGCGTTCGGCAGTTTTGGTCCGCTTCAGATCGGCGCGTTGCAGAATTCCGATTTCCAGGCGGCGGCTTCTTTATACACGGCAGGCACGATCCTCGATAACGCCGTCGGCGGCTGGTATTGGGCGACCCTGGACGCCAAAGCCCTGCCCCTCATCAACCTGAAAGGCGTCACCCAATTCCGCCTCGGCTTTTTGCTCGACGACGACGACGACCGCAAGGATGATTACATCTCCTTCTTGAGCGGAAATTACAGTGTGACCACCGCTCGTCCGCAATTGACGGTCAGGTATTTTGTGCCGTAAAAATCCCTGAATAGTGCCTTCAATTGATCTATGTAAAAGCCTCTTGCCGGGATTTATGCAAGAGGCTTTTACTTTTATTTGTTATTGGAGTGCGACTAATATCTCCCCAATGCCTGTAACATCTGAAAACTCTGGAAGGCGAGCAGACCGAAGAGGAGCCCCATGTAAACGCTGCCCATGAAGACCAGCCCGAAGACGGCGAGTGTCCCCCCTGTAATGACGGAAATCCAGAGGGAGGTGCGCATTCCATTCCACGGGTCGCGCTGGATGAGGAAATAACGCGAGACATGTCCGCCATCGAGGGGATAGACGGGCAGCAGGTTGATGATCCCCCAAAAGATGTTGACCCATAAGATCGTGATGAAGACATCGGTCAGGATGCCGTTGAAGGCGGGGATGTAAACGATGGGAAATGGGATGATGTCGAGAATGGTGGTGAAGATGATATCGCCGCCCAGCGCCGCGCCCACAACCAGGGAAAGACCGGCGAAGGCGAATCCGGCGAAGGGTCCCGCGAGCGAGACGACGATGTGTTGATTCGGGGTCAGTCCCACGCTGGCGTATCCTCCGCCCCACGGCATGGATTCCGGCACGGTCAACCCGCCGGTTGCGTGCAGCAGGATGTGAGAGGGCTGTCCGTACCTGCGAAAGGCAAAGGCATGTCCGAGTTCGTGGATGAGGATCGAGATGAACACAACAATGATCCAGACCACGACCATGAGCGGATGCCCCGAGTTGCTTCCGAGGAGAAGTGCGATCACCCAGAATAAGGGATGGACTCGCACGGGAATCCCGGCGATGGAAAATTGCAGGTCGAAACGGGTCGGGGAGACGGATTGGAGCATGTCCGCGAGTATAACATCGAACTGGGAGGGTCTTCCGTGGTTTAGGTGATAGATGCGCTAAAACGGTTAATTCGCCTCCACAGTCGTGGACAGCTTCCAAAATGCGTTTGTCGCGCTCTGTGAGCCTCATAAAGGGCGGATTATGTACTCTGCCATATCGAGGTAGCCTTTGCTTCTTTTCTGCCATAGGGACAGTATAGGGAAGCTTCGGCGGATTGTCAGTAGGTGAGTTAGATGGGGGTTAGACCCTAAATTATTCAGCTATGCAGCACTTATCAAACAATTATCGTTTTATACCACACGATCAGTTTCATTTTACAAATTAACATTCATTAACCACCAATCTATGAGTATTTTCGCCTAATCACTTGAAGTTAAATTTCAGCAGATATTATGGGTACTCTATCCCCCATGACATCAATACTTTCTCTGCTTCCTCTAAACTTATTTCTTCCATAAAAACACTCTTGTTAGTGATGAAGATTTGCCGATTAAGTTCGATATTATCCAATACCATCACCAATCAGGCGGTAGAAGATGGTTCAAAAGCGGGATGAACCATGCCCAAACGGGCAATATGCTGGAAAATCTCAGTCAATAAAATGCCATCAGGCTTTTGCGGAAGTAATTTTATTGTCTCGGCGACATAACGATGCCCAC
>JACPVD010000158.1 GCA_016191895.1 Chloroflexota bacterium
AAATGGCGGATGTATGCAAACGCGCCGCGCAGGCCGTGGGCGGGGGATTGCTCGCGCTCGATCTCTTCGAAACCGGGGATGGGTACAGCGTAAATGAGATCAACCACACGATGGAATTTCGCAACAGCATTGCTACCACCGGGGTCGACATTCCTCAAAAAATGGTCGATTATGTATTGGAGCAGGCCATGGTAAAGACATAGCGCGACCGGGCGGCGGAAAACTGGCCGCGCAAAATCATTGACATATTTCACGCGGGTGATAGAATACCGCCCAATATGTTCAGCCCGTTTGCATTGCCTCGTACCCGTCGTCCGAAGCCCACTTCCCCGGGAAGGTTGGGAGTTTTTTGTTTTGACGGCGATACGAACGCAACAGCGCGCTGACGCATCTTAGCGCAAGTCAACTCAGAACAGCCCTCCTTCCCGGAGGGCTGTTTTTATTTTCCCTCATCTCCAACCCTCGCGCAAGCGCGCCGAAGGGGAAGGGAGTCCCCTCTCCCTTTGGGAGAGGGCTAGGGTGAGGGAGCGAAACTACATAAGGAGAAACAAATGCATCCAAAACCAAAACCGCAAGTGAAGAAAGTGGTCCTTGCCTACTCAGGCGGACTGGACACGTCCGTGATCGTGCCGTGGCTGAAGGAAAACTATGGCTGTGAAGTCGTCTGCTTTTGCGCAGATGTCGGTCAGGGCGATGAAGATCTGGCAGGGCTGGAGCAGAAAGCCCTTAAGAGCGGAGCGAGTCAGTTTATCATCCACGATATGAAGGAAGAATTTGCATCTGAGTACCTCTTTCCCATGTTGAAGATGGGGGCGGTGTATGAACACAAGTATTTATTGGGCACATCGGTTGCCCGTCCTTTGATTGCAAAACATCTCGTGGACGTTGCCCACGAGGTCGGCGCAGATGCGGTGGCACACGGCGCGACCGGCAAAGGCAACGACCAGGTGCGTTTTGAACTCACCGTCATGGCGCTCGACCCGCGACTCAAAATCATCGCTCCGTGGCGCGAATGGGATATCCGCTCGAGAGAAGATGCGATTGCGTATGCGGCAAAGCATAACGTGCCTGTTACGGCCACGATCAAATCCATTTACAGCCGCGATTCAAATCTTTGGCATCTTTCGCACGAAGGCGGCCTGCTCGAAGACCCGTGGAACGAACCCGAAGAGGTGATGTATCAAATTTCCACGTCGCCGGAGAACGCCCCCGACGAAGCCGCATACGTCGAAATCGAATTCGAGTGCGGCAACCCGGTCTCCGTCAACGGCGAAAAATTATCTCCCGCAAAAATCGTCGAAACACTCAATGCCATCGGCGGCGCGTACGGCATCGGCCGGGTCGATCTTGTCGAGAATCGACTCGTCGGCATGAAGTCGCATGGCGTGTATGAAACGCCCGGCGGCGCGATTTTGCTATATGCCCACCGCGAACTCGAGTCGCTCATCCTTGACCGGGAGACCCTGCACTACAAACAAGTCGTCGCCGTTAAATATGCCGAACTCGCGTACAACGGGCTATGGTTCACGCCTTTGCGTGAGGCGCTGGATGCGTTTGTCAACGCCACGCAAGGTCCCGTCAGCGGAACCGTGCGGCTCAAGCTCTACAAGGGCAACATCATCACAGCCGGGCGCAAGTCGCTGTTTAGTTTGTATCGCGAAGACTTCGCCACCTTCGGCCAGGAAGATGTCTATGATCAGAGTCACGCCGAGGGTTTCATCCGCTTGTTTGGCCTCAGCATGAAAGTGCGCGCGCTCAACGGCCTGCCGGTTTCGGGTCTCGAGATGCCGAAGCCGGATTATTCGAAGTTCAAGAGAGATTAGGTAAATAAAGATACACAGGTAAACAAGTAGACACGGAAACACCGCTTGTTTCCTTGCGTACCTGTCTACCTCATACGGAGAACTCATGACTCTTTGGAGTGGAAGATTTACACAAACGCTTGATGAGACTGCATGGGCATTGAACACCTCCCTGCCCGTCGATCAACGCATGGCGATTCAGGATGTGGATGGAAGCATTGCCTGGGCGGATGCGATTCGCAAGGCGGGCATTCTTTCGGATGAAGAACACGCATCCATTTCGCCCGGGCTGGATGCCGTCCGAAAAGAATTCGCTTCGGGACAGTTCGTCTTCGCTCCCGCTGACGAAGACATTCACACCGCCGTCGAACGCCGCCTGACCGAGTTGATCGGTCCCGTCGCTGGCAAACTCCACACAGGACGAAGCCGCAACGACCAAGTCGCCACTGATTTCAGATTATGGATGTTGCAGGCAATTCGAGAACTCAATTCCGCATTCAATGTTTTGCAATCTGCATTGATCGAGCAGGCCGAAGCGGCGCTCCCTCACCCCGGCCCCTCTCCCAAAGGGAGAGGGGAGCCTATTGTGATGCCGGGCTACACCCACATGCAAAGAGCGCAACCGATTCTGCTGGCGCATTGGTGGTTGAGTCATTCCTGGCCTCTGCAAAGGGATGTGGAACGACTCAACGATCTGGCGAAACGAGTCTCCGTGATGCCATTGGGAAGCGGCGCATTGGCGGGCGTCCCGTTCGATGTGGATCGAGTCGCTTTGGCCGAGTCGCTTGGCTTTGCGGAGGTTTCGCAAAATAGTTTGGACGCGGTTTCCGATAGGGATTTCGCCGCTGAATACCTGTTCTGCGCCACGATGATCGGAATCCACTTGAGTAAACTGGCCGAGCAGATTGTTTTGTTCACGAGCGCCGAGTTTGGATTCTTTGAACTTTCAGATGCATTCTCGACAGGTTCAAGCCTGATGCCACAAAAGAAAAATCCTGATGTGTTTGAACTGACTCGTGGGAAGGCTGGCATGTTATTGGGTTTGCTCACTGGTTTGTTGGCAACACTCAAAGGCCTGCCGTCTACATATGATAAGGATTTGCAGGAAGATAAAGCCCCTGTCTTCCAGGCAACGGATACGTTGCTGGCGACTCTGCCTGTCATTGCGGGCGCGTTGAGAAGTATCACCGTCAAAGCAGAACGAATGCGGAATGCCATTGACTCATCCATGCTGGCGACGGACTTGGCAGATTATCTGGTGGAAAAAGGCGTTCCGTTCCGCAAGGCGCATGAGTTGGCAGGGAAATCTGTCCGTGTGGCGGGGGAGGAGAAGGTGTCGCTGGAGAAATTGTCACTCGAAGCGTATCAGGCTATCGGCGGCGTGTTTGAAGCGGATGTGTATCAGGTCTTCGACCCGATGAGATCCATCGAGAAGAGAAATGCGGTTGGAGGCACGAGTCTCCAGTCGGTAAAAATGCAATTGGCCGAAATCAAACGACTCATGTCGGTTGAAAAACCCTAGTCCAAAGTCGGGAGACTTTGGACTCCAAATCAAAGGAGAATAAATCATGTCTACTGTTGTATGCCCCGAGTGTGAAGCCCAGGTTGGATTGGACGATGGAACCGAAGTCGGCGAGATCATCGTGTGTTCCGATTGCGGCGTGGATCTTGAAGTGATTGCCATTAATCCCGCCGCCGCGCAACTCGCGCCGATGGAGCAGGAGGATTGGGGGGAATAAAATGTTACGTGGCGCGTGGTTCGTAAAACGGAACACGCGCCACGCAACATGGAGATGATTATGCAAAGAAGACTCAAACTTGGCGTTCTTTATTCCCGCGTGCGCGTGGAAGAGAAGTGGATCTTCGGCGCGATGGAAAAGCGCGGCATTGACTATGACCGACTCGACGACCGTGCCATCCATTTTGATTTGAACAACCCCGCGCCGTGGCAGGAATATGACGCGGTGCTGGAACGCAGTCTCAGTTACAACAGCGGGTTGTATGCGTTGCGCTTGTTGAATGCGTTTGGTGTACCGACGGTGAACACGGCGTCGGTGGCTGAGATTTGCGGCGATAAGTTGATGACGAGCGCCGCGCTTGCGCGTGATGGCGTGCCCCAGCCGCATAACCTGACGGCGTTTTCATCGGAAGCCGCGCTGGAAGCGATTGAGTCGTTTGGGTATCCCGTTGTGTTGAAGCCCGTCGTCGGGTCGTGGGGGCGGTTGCTGGCGAAGGTCAATGACCGGGATGCGGCGGAGGCAGTGTTGGAGCATAAATCCACGCTGGGTTCCGTTCAACATTCGGTCTTCTATATTCAGGAATATATCGAGAAGCCTGGTCGCGACATCCGCGCGATTGTGATCGGTGACCGGGTATTGAC
>JACPVD010000159.1 GCA_016191895.1 Chloroflexota bacterium
CCCAAAGGGAGAGGGGATTTGCTCCCTTCCCCCAAAGGGGGAAGGGCTGGGGATGAGGGCAATTTACTTCGGTAGCATCGCCGTTAACGTCTTCGTCACCGCCTGTAACTGCCCGGCATGACCCTTGATCTTGTTCACGTCGCCCGTGCGCAAGCCGGACTGCACGTCTGTGATCGTCCTGGAAGTGGACACTTCATTATCGATGATCTTCTGCGTTGTCACTTCGAGGTTGACCAGCATTTGCGTCACATTCTTGGGAATGATCGGCAGGGTCTTGATGATCGGGAGAAGCACATCCAAAATGGCGTTTGCGGTGCGCGCATACTTCACGGTTAGCGTATGAAGCGTCCCAATGGACGTGGTCAACTCCAGTGCGATCTCCTGAATCGAATCGATCATCCCCTTGTGTTGTTCGATGATCTTCGCCACATCGGTCACTGACTTTGTCAACTGATCGGAAAACTTGACGACGGAACCTGCGTTGGTCGCGGCTCCAATTCCGGGACGGGCTATGGGTCGGGCGGGTGCGGGCATGGGAAAACCTCCTGAAATGATTCGGATTTTCACCAACTATACAATATTTCACAGCGGCGCACAACCTCATTGACAAACATCCCCATCTCGTATATCCTGATAATCAGTACCTCACGGATTGCAGACTTCAGTCTGCAATCCCGCATAGTTCTTTATACAGCGCGTAGCGGACGTTCTCCAACGTCCGCATGTAGATTACATACGAGCCCAGCCGCCATTCTCAATAAGGAGAACCCACCATGAGCGAATTGATTCAACTTGGTTCCGTAAAAGGCCATCTCGCAAAACCATCGATTGCAGGCAAACGCCCGGCCGTCATCGTCATTCAGGAATGGTGGGGGCTCGACGCGCAGACCAAATCCATCGCCGATCGATTCGCGCAGGAAGGTTATCTCGCCTTCGCGCCTGACCTTTATCACGGCGAACTCGCCCAACTCGGCGACGGCGACACCGCGATGAGGCTTGTGCAAAAGTATGGGCCGACATCCCCGAAAGACCTTGCGTCTTTATATGACGCGTTTCAATCACATTCCGATTGCAACGGAAAAATAGGCAGCGTCGGCTTTTGTTTCGGAGGCCGCATGTCGCTCACACTCAGTACAATGCGCCCTTTGAATGCCGTCTGCACCTTTTATGGCGGCAACATGCAAACCGTCTTCGATCAACTTCGCGCAAGTCTCAAAGCCCCTGTGCTTGGGTTCTTTGGCGACGCCGATGTTTCCATCCCGGCCGGCACCGTCGAAGAGTTCGATAAACTGCTTGATGAAATCGGTGTCGATCACGAAATCATCATGTACCCCAACTCCGGCCATGCCTTCTTCCGCGATAGCGACCTCAATGTATACAAACCCGAAGCGTCAAAAGACGCATGGGAACGCGCCAAAAAATTCTTTGCAAAGAATTTGAATTAAAAAGTGCGTCGCGCCAAACAGGTGGATTCATCCAATAGAGACGGAGAATCCACCCCTGAGATCGGTTCCATTCAATATGGCGCAACGCACCCCGGCCACCGCATCATGACAAGTCTCAGCCTGATTCAGCGTCAAGTCATCGAGTCTCCCCTCGACTCGAAACTCTTCGTCTCCGGCGCCGCGGGGATGGGCAAAACAACCGTCGGCGTCGAGCGGATGCGCTATTTGCTTGCGCAAGGCGTCCCTGCCGATTCGATTCTGATGCTCACCCCACAACGGACTCTGCAAGAGCCGTATCTTGAATTGTTGCGCAGCCCGGAACGTCAGGCTGGCGGCGAAGTGACATCCGCCACGATAGGCGGCCTTGCAAAACGCATGGTTGATCTGTTCTGGCCGGTCGCGGCGGAAGCGGCCGGGTTCAAGAATCCGAATCAGCCGCCGGTGTTTCTCACGCTCGAAACTGCGCAATACTACATGGCGCATCTCGTTCGTCCCTTGTTGGAGGATGGATATTTTCAATCCCTCACCATCGACCGCAACCGGCTGTATTCCCAAATTCTCGATAACTTGAACAAAGCCGCGGTCGTCGGCTTTCCCCACACGGAAATACGTTCGCGGCTCGACTCTGCCTGGTTTGGCGACCCCGCCCAGCGCCGTGTCTATGCCGACGCGCAGGATTGCGCGAATCGTTTCCGTGATTACTGTCTTGAACATAATCTGCTGGACTTTTCGCTGCAAATCGAAATCTTTGCAAATATCTTGTTGCCGATGGAACAGCCGCAGAATTATCTCAAGCAAACCTATCGCCATCCCATCTATGACAACGTGGAGGAAGATGTTCCCCGCGCGCATGATATCGTCGGCGCATGGCTCGCAGACTTCGACTCGGCGTTGTTGATCTACGACAATGACGCGGGGCATCGCTACTTCCTCGGAGGCGACCCAGTTACAGGCCAAGCATTGAGCGGACGGTGTGACGAACAGATCCAATTCGAGGAAAATTTCGTTTCGTCCGAGTCTGTCGCCGGGCTTTCCAACAATCTTGTCTCTGCGATTCTGCATCGGGAGTTTGAAGCGACAACAACGGGCGATTCGCTCGAATTCATCCTGCAACATTTTTACCCCGAGATGCTGGACGCGGTGACCCGGAGAATCAAATCGTTGATCGACGACGAGGGCATCCCGCCTTCGGAGATCGTTGTGCTTGCGCCATATCTTTCGGACGCCCTGCGATTCTCGATCTCCCAGCGTTTGGAGGTTGCCGGCATTCCCTGGCGGTCGCAC
Source organism: Chloroflexota bacterium (assembly GCA_016191895.1). Taxonomy (GTDB): domain Bacteria; phylum Chloroflexota; class Anaerolineae; order Anaerolineales; family Villigracilaceae; genus Villigracilis. Next base: position 2,730 of record JACPVD010000159.1, read on the forward strand.
CGCCCGTCGCGGTCACTGCGCGATGAACCCGCAAGCCGAACATTGTTGACATTATCCGCGCTGGCGCACCCGCAATGGAATAGGCGCCCGGCAAAATTCGACGTGACCCATGCTTTGATGTTCGCATTGAAAACGGATTTGATTCGTGCGCACTTACTGGCCGAAATTGTATATCGTCAAAAAGATGCAACCCTTTCCGCTTTCGACGCGATCAAACCCGATATGCAGGAGCGAATCACCTATGCACTGGGGGAGCGGTATTCCAACCTGCGCAATTGGATCAACGAATACCGCGAAACATCCCCGCAACCGTTCGATTTCTTTTTGCGAAAG
>JACPVD010000160.1 GCA_016191895.1 Chloroflexota bacterium
ACTGGACGGACGCGAAGAGGGTCGGCTGGGTCACGGGGTGAGGATACTCCAAGCAGAGGGGAGAGTCAACCGTGTGTTGAAAACGGTGGTCGAGTAGGCGGCGGGTTTTGACATATCCTCGCAGAACCACTCAACCTCCGCCGCCGTATCGAGACCACATTACGGAGGTCAAAAAATTTGTGGTCTCGATACGCCCCGACTTGCACTTCGATAAACTCAGTGCGTCGCACGGGGCTACTCGACCACCTTCATTGCGAGAAGAATAAACAAAAACCATTTTTTTCTGCTAAAATCCCACCATGAAACGACTCTGGGCCCCCTGGCGAAAAACGTACATCGAGGGATATGTAAAAGAAGACGGTTGTATCTTCTGCAACGCGCTGGCGAAAGAGGACGATGCGCAGAATCTGGTCGTCCACCGCGGCAAGCGCGCCCTCGTCATGGTCAACCTGTTCCCGTACACCAACGGGCATCTGATGGTCGCGTCCGTGGAGCATAAATCCTCGCTCGAAGACCTCGATGCAGAAACGCGCGCAGAGATGATGGAGTTGACTTCGCAGGCGATGGTCACGTTGAAAAAGGTCTACAACCCGCAAGCATTCAACCTGGGCGCGAACATCGGCAAGGCGGCGGGCGCGGGTGTGCCGGACCACGTGCATTTGCACATTGTCCCACGCTGGAGAGGCGACACAAACTTTATGTCCACGATTGGGGAGACGCGCGTCCTGCCGGAGTCAATTGAGGAGACGTATCAGAGGATTAGGGAGGGGTGGGAGTAACAAACAAAAACTCAACCCGATCACTATCTTTCCAAGAGATTTCTGAAGGAGATTACCATGATAGTCACTGCATGGAACAATGGGCAACATTTTGAAACAGGTGCTGGATATGGCATCAAAATAAATGCTGAAGATCGCGACAAATTTTTCAAACGGGAGTGGAAATTTATAACATTGCAATTTGAAGACTCAACTATCCAAACCAGAGTAAATATCGACAAGAACTCTTTTTGGAATTCCACTTGTCGCGAACTTATTAATATGGAGATTGGGATGTGGCTTCGTAATAACCATTTCGCAACTTGGCCTAAAAATCAGCCACCGAAATTTCGGTTAGAGTCGTTACCAAATCATTGTTTTTTACTTGGCCGTCTGTAAATCAAGAAAGGACATTACAAGATGGAATTACCAAAATCACGGATAGGTCTCAAAACGAAAAGGAAAACGATTGATGGCGAACCAATGATATATGAGGTAATTGACGAAGATATTTTTCTCGCCCCATCCAATAATCGAAAAGCATTTTGTCTCCACAAACTTAGGTTTGAAGAAGGAAGGGAACTGATCCGAATTGCATACTACATGATTGCAGTTAAGCCTCGAATGCGCGGGAAATGGGCATTTGGACAATTCGCGCCAATGATGACCACTGAAGAAATGTCAATGATATTTGAGAGGGCAAAGGCAAAGGGGTGGATATAAGAAAAATCGTTATCGATTTTATTCATCCATACATTTTGCCCTACTTCCATTAGAGGGTGTTTCGAGCAGATATTATTTACAACCAATGGGGGAAAAATCGTCATCCCCGCTGGCGTATAATTTCCCCATGCGAAGAATTCCCCTCCTCCTTTGCCTTACGTTTTTCGTTTTACTTTCCGCCTGCCAACCCGCCGCGCTTTCCGTCACACCAACCATAACCATCACCCCCACCATCCTGACACTTGACACTGTAGCACCTGACACCGCGACATCCTCCCCCACCCTTCAACCCACCGCGCGTCCAATCACTCTCGGACCCGAAGAGGAGGATTTCCCAACCGGCGTTAACCCGCTGACGGGACTCGCCGTCGAAGACGAGGCGCTACTCAAGATCCCCGCGCAACTCATCTCGATCTCGCACTTCCCCGCCACGGGGCGTCCGCAGGCGGGGTTATCGTTCGCGCCCTTCGTCTACGAGATTTACATCACCGAGGGCGCGACGCGTTTCCTCGCCGCGTTCTACGGCCAATACCCCGCGCCCGAAGTCCCGTTGACGGGCAACTGTCCGATCCGTACAGAACTGTTCGTGATGAGCGCGGCGATCCTCGGCAACCGCGTATGGCTGGACGCGAACGCGAACGGCCGCGCTGACGCGTTGGAGCCGGGCGTGGGCGGAGGGTGTGTCAACTTGCTGGACGCGTCCACGGGCGCGATCCTCCAGCAGACGACGACGGACAGCAACGGTTATTACGGATTCAACGTGACGGCCGGCGCGTACGTGATCGGGTTTGTCAAACCCGAGGGATGGGAATTCACGAGGCGCGACGTAGGCGACGAAAACGCCGACAGCGACGCGGACGCGTCCGATGGCCGAACCAGCCCGATCGTCACGAATGAATCGGACACGCTCTTTCTGGACGCGGGGCTGGTCGTGCCTCCAAACGTTGTTCGCGCGGCTGAGACGTCTGAGTTCCTTCCGCTCGCGCAAGTGGGACCGGTGCGTTCGGGTCGTCTCGTCTACGCGGACATTGCCGCGTTCTATCCAAACTCGTGTCTCATTTACGCGTTCGCTTCGGAGGCAGTGCTGGAGCAATTGCCGAAGTGCGCGTTCGTGGCTCACGAGGTGCAGGGCGGAGGTTACATGCTGGAATTGGATCGGTTGAAAGCAGTGGCTGAGGATCACGCGCGTAAGAAAGCGGGGGCGAGATTCAATTACGCCAGCAACGTGTTCGCAGAGACCGCGCCCGCGGGCGGTGTTCCGGCTGCGCGCGTAAACGTTTACATTGCCTACCTCAACC
>JACPVD010000144.1 GCA_016191895.1 Chloroflexota bacterium
CCGGACACCCGATCATCGCCAGCATCGAGGCGATGCCGCCTTTGTTGATTGCCGGCACCACCGGTTCCGGCAAATCGGTGTGCGTGAATTCCATCCTCACCTGCATGCTGTTGCAAAATACACCCGATGACTTGCGCCTCGTGCTGATCGACCCCAAACGCGTGGAATTGACCGGCTATAACGGCGTGCCGCATTTGCTCGGCCCGGTCGTTGTGGAAATGGATCGCGTGGTCGGCGCCTTGCAATGGATGACCCGCGAAATGGACAAGCGCTATCACCTGTTTGGTCAGGCCGGAACGCGCAATATCACAGATTACAACGCAAAGATGAAATTGCAGGGACAGAAAAAACTTCCCTACCTCGTTGTCGTCATCGATGAACTGGCCGACCTGATGATGATCGCTCCCGATGAAACCGAAAAAACCATCACGCGCCTCGCGCAACTGGCGCGCGCAACCGGCATTCATTTGATTCTCGCCACGCAGCGCCCTTCGGTGGATGTGGTAACCGGCCTGATCAAAGCCAACTTCCCCGCGCGTATCGCATTTGCGGTGGCGTCCAACACCGATAGCCGCGTGATCCTCGACCAGCCCGGCGCGGAACGATTGCTTGGCCGCGGCGATATGCTCTATCAATCGCCGGATGCCCCGTCTGCGGCGCGTTTGCAAGGCGTGTTCGTTTCCGATAAGGAGATTCAAAATCTGACCGAATACTGGCGCATGCAGGCCGGCGGCGCGAGCCCATATGCGGTGGCGGGCACGCCGTCTGATTCTGTGCCGACAAATGTCCCGCTCAAACAGGCTCCGTTATGGGAGGATATGAAGAAGGTGGAGGGCGATCCGCTCTTCGAGGATGCGGTGGAATTGATTCGCAAGGAAGGCCGCGCTTCGGTATCCATGCTTCAAAGAAGGTTACGCATCGGCTACACCCGTGCCTCGCGCCTTGTGGATATGATGGAAGATAAGAAGATCGTCGGGCCGCCAGAGGGAGCGACGCAAATGCGCCAGGTACTCGATTACGGTCAGACCGCTCCGCCAAAAGATGACGGGATATAGGGGAAATAAACTGGGGTGTGGGGTGTTTTGCGCGCGCTTCGCGCGCGCAAAACACCCCACTTCCCCTTCTTTCTGAAAAGATGCTACGGATGTGTCATCAACGTGAAAAATCCATTGAAATTTCAATTTCTGTTTTTCGCCTTCCTGCTTGCCTCATGCGCCAGCACAGAAGCGACTGCGACTCCAACCCCCGGCGCTGAGTCTGCCGTTTATTTGCCGACCCTGTTTCAGGTCCGGGAGGATGCGCGGGCTTCGCAGTCGCGGCTTGATGACGAACGTCCAAACATCATCCTGATTCTGACAGACGACCAGCCGTTCGAAACCGTCCAGTTCATGCCGACGGTGCGCGATGTGTTGATCAAATATGGAATCAATTTTGAAAATGGGTTTGTAACGACGCCGTTGTGCTGTCCAAGCCGCTCGAGTATTTTGACGGGACAATATGCGCACAATCATCAGGTGCTGACCAACCGCATGCCTCTCGGCGGCGCGCCCAAACTGGATGTTTCTTCAACGATTGCAACGTGGCTGAGTGACGCGGGCTATGTGACCGGGTATTTCGGTAAATACCTGAATTCATATGACGACATCCAACCATACGGCGCCGTGCCGCCGGGCTGGGATGAATGGGCGACGCTGCTCGACGCGGAGTTTTTCAATTACAACATGACCGTGAATGGGACGATCGAAAAACACGGCGAAGCCCCCGATGATTTCAGCGCGGATGTGACCACGCGCAACGCCGTTGATTTCATTGTCGATTCGAAGGACGAGCCGTTCTTTATGACAGTGGGATATTTCAACCCACATTCACCGTATACATGGGCGGAGCGGCATCACGCGCAATTCCGCGCAAATTCCGCGTTGACCGCGGAACCGTATCGCAACCCGGCGTTCATGGAAGAGGATCGCAGCGACAAGCCGAAGTATTTGCAGGAGCTGAATTCGATCTCGGTGGAAAAGATCGACATCACCTACAAACAGATTCTCCGCTCCCTGCTTTCGGTGGACGATGGCGTGGCTTCGATTTTGAACGCGCTCGATAAAACGGGATTAAGCGACAAGACCGTGATCGTGTATCTGTCGGATAACGGCCTGACGGTGGGCGATCATGGCTTTGGCCTGACGAAGAATTGCCCGTATGAGAGTTGCATTCGCGTGCCGTTCATCATGTACGCGCCGGGCATGTTCCCCGCGCGCGCCGAAACCGGCTTCGCTGCCAATATCGACCTTGCCCCCACATTTGCCGACCTCGCTGGGATCTCCGCGCCCGTTTCTGTGGATGGAATCAGCCTGCTTCCTTTGATCGGCAATGCCAACACAACATGGCGTGATGATTTGCTCTTCGAACATTGGCCGACCGAAGACGGAATCGGCTCGCTCATCCCCGAGTTTTACGCAGTGCGCACCGCCGAATGGAAATACGTAGAGTATTCCACTGGCGAAAGGGAACTCTACGATTTGATAAATGATCCGTATGAGTTGAATAACCTGGCGGATAGGCCTGAATATGCGGAGATACAGTCGCAGTTAAAAGCGCGATTGGATGCGTTGAAGAAGGAATGACGATTACCCCATCGGCATGTGATGCTTCGCCGCGTAGCGACCCGTGATGTAGTGATACAACTGCCTCTCGATATCGGTCAGCAGGCTGGATGCGCCAAAACGGAATAAATCGTTCTTTAGCCACTCATCGCCGAGTTCCTCTTTCATCAGCGATTGCCATGCCATTGCCTGCTTCGCCGAACTGATTCCCCCCGCGGGTTTAAACCCGACCTTATAACCGAATCGATCCTGATAATCGCGGATGGCGCGTGTCATCACAAGACTAAATTCGAGCGTGGCATTGACCGACTCCTTCCCCGTCGAAGTCTTGATAAAGTCCGAGCCCGCCATCATCGCCACGAGGCTGGCTTGATACACTTGCTTTAATGTCCCCAAATCTCCGGTAGCCAAAATCGTTTTCATATGCGCTTCGCCGCAGGCCTTGCGGAATTGCTGCAGTTCATCGTACATCGATTTCCAATCGCCGGTCAAAACATAATTCCGGGCAATGACCACATCGATTTCTTTTGCGCCTGCCTCCACGGCCTGCTCGATCTCCTGGATGCGTTGCGGAAGCGGAGTCTGCCCGGCGGGGAATCCTGTCGCAACGGAGGCAACGGGGATGTTCGATCCGAGCAACGCCTCGACTGCATCCTGCACCCGGTTCGGGTACACACATACCGCGCCGACGGTGATTCGCTCGCCATCCAATCCAAGTTTTTCCAGCATATCCGGGCGGATGGGTTGCCTGGCCTTTGCGCACAGGCGTTTCACGCGCCCGGGCGTGTCATCGCCGGCGAGGGTCGTCAGGTCGATGCAGGTAACGGCGCGGAGAAGCCACGCGGCCTGCCACTCCTTTTTGACCGTGCGGCGCCCGGTCAATGTGGCCGTTCTTCGCTCCACCGCGCTTTTGTTGACATGCGCCCCCATCACCCAGTCAAGGTCGAGGGATGCGCCGGGGTTGCGAGTGTGAGTTGATGTCATGGGATGCGCCTTATCGGGGATGTATATTTCCAAATCAAATGGGTGTGTTTCATTTGAGTTGAACAACCGTCCCGAAGGTTTATGAGACGGCCAAAACCTTCGAGAAAACCTTCGGGACGTTCCATCCTTCAACTTGTTTGAAACGCACCCAAATCAAATATATCACAATCGAGCGCGGGTTATTTTCTGTCGGCAAACCATTCTTCGGGAGCGGCACTCTGTTGGGAATTCCAAACCAGTACCACCTCGCGCAGGATATCCGGTGTGTTATGGCGAACGGATTCGATCGTCCCCGCGTATCGCTTGTAGAGAATGGGATCGCTGTTTCGATTTGCGCTTAACTCCCTGTGAATCACTTTGAGCAACGCCAGCGCAAGGTGCGCGGTCATTTCCCTTGCTTCGAATATCGATTGAAAGAGGGCTAATTTATCGGCGGTAACAGGCGCGCGGAAGAACTTTTTATATCTTGATGAAATGGACATGTTGTTTTGATTATACAATGATTGGCCGCCGCCGCCCGTTGTATAATTTCGTGAAAGGATTTTGCAATGGATGAAAAATTGAACTTCCCTTCGTTCGACGCGCGCTTTCACTCGCTCAACGAGTTCATTTTGAACCTTGTCTTCGAATACCGCGCATGGAGACTACAATCATGGGATGATCTTGATTGGCGCGTAAAAATTTTCTTCACCCCCGAACAAATGGACAAAATGGAATTTGCCCTGCCGGGCTGGAAGAAGATGGCATCCTACGCGAACGGCGTGACCCTGACGCATGTGATGTGCGTGTTTTTAGGGCTGTTCATGCTCCCGGAGTTCGAGGCCGCATCCTTTGAAGAACAGCAACTCGCAAAATGGATCGTCCTGTTTCATGACATCGAGAAGGAAGCCATAAGCGGAACGCGCGACCAGACTCACGGATTCCGTTCCGCGATCCGCGCGGCGCAGACGCTTCCCAACCTGGGGTTTGCGAAAACACGCGCCTACGGCAGGACAATCGATTCGTGGAGCAAACTGGCGGGCGAAGCCAACGTAAAAACCGAAAATTTCGCAGACCCCATTCAAGACAATTGCAAACTCCCCGAACTGATCGGCGGTATCGATACGATGTTTGAAAAAGATTCCCCCGCGTCGCTGGTGGTGAAGGGAGTTCTCCTGCACATGTCGATCAACGTCGTCGATGACTGGCCGCAAGCCGCGCCGTTGACCGATGAGGAGATCAAAACCCATGTCGATGCGAAGTTATGTCCGCTGTTGAAGATGATGTGCCTGGCGGATAACGAAGGCTGGTCGATGTTTTACCCGGAGACGAGGGAGCGACAAAGAAGCGACACGTTGAAGGCGTTTGAGATGGTGGGGAAGATGGTAATGGCGTGAGGGATCCGAGTTACCCCAACACAAAATTATCGATCAACCTTGTCTTGCCCAGCAAAACCGCCATCGAAAGCAGGGTTTTCCCCTTTATCACATCCAATTCTTCGAGCGTATCGTAATCGGCGCAGGAGACGTATTGCGTTTGTGCGCGCGGCTCGCCATCCAACACTTCTTTCATCTTTCTTCTTAACGTCTCGGCATCTCTTTCCCCACCCTCATAAACTGTCTTCGCCGCGCTCAGGGCACGGAACAAAACCGGCGCGGCGGCGCGGTCTTTGCCTTCGAGATATTTATTACGGCTCGACATTGCCAATCCATCAGCCTCGCGCACTGTCGGGCAGACGATGATCTCGATGGGGAAGTTCAGGTCGCGCGTCATTTGGCGGATGACCGCCGCCTGTTGCGCATCCTTCTGGCCGAAATATGCCTTATGCGGCTGAACCGTGTTGAACAACTTCGCCACGACGGTTGTGACTCCCTTGAAGTGGGTCGGCCTCATTGAACCTTCCAGCGGACGAGTCATCGCTTCCACCTCGACCCAGGTCTGGTAGCCAGTCGGATACATGATCTCAGGGGTGGGATTCCAAACCAAGTCCACGCCGAGAGGCTCGATCAGGCTAAGGTCACGTTCGAGATCGCGGGGATACTTCGAGAGGTCCTCGGTTGGCGCGAACTGAGTCGGGTTGACGAAGATGGTTACCACTACATTGTCGCACTCGGCCTTCGCCCGGCGGATGAGGGAGAGATGCCCTTCGTGCAGGTATCCCATCGTTGGAACCAGACCAACTGTCCCGTTGAAAGAGAGGCGAGCGGCTCTTAATTCGTCCAGACCAATTATCGTTCTCATACCATTCTCCTATGGACAAGGGCTTGACACGCTAGAAATTTTGTTCTACACTTTACTCATCAAACAGACAAAGGAGAAAATAATGGCTTATTCACACACCAACTCAAAAGGCAACACCTACTACCTGCATCAGAAGGGCAAGATGTTCTTCTTCTCGAAGGAAGTGAAGGAAGGCGCTCTCGACGCCCTGCCCGCAGGCTACAGCGTTTCTGAAATGAAGACCGGCATGCTCGTGTTGAAGCGCATCGCGGCCGAAGGCGAAGCCGCCAAACCCGCTGAAACAACGGAAACGCCTGCTTCTTCATAAAGTATAACCCTGTTCGAAACAACCCAATTGTTCTTTTAGATAAAAAAGGAGACCAAAATGACACGTACACAAGCATCTAAAAGTTATGAAATGAAAGCGGGGACGACATGCCAACACTAAACCGAGTCCAATTGATCGGCCGTTTGGGAAGGGACCCCGAAAGCAAGTTCACGCCCACCGGCAAAAAGGTGACCCACTTCAGCATCGCCGTCAGCAACCGCTGGAAGGACAAGAACGGTGAAATGAAGGAATCCACCGAATGGGTGAATATCGAAGCGTGGGGCCGCCTCGGCGAAGTCTGCCAGGAGTATCTTCACAAGGGTAGCCTGATTTTTATCGAAGGCCGCCTGAAAACCGATAAATACGAGGACAAAGGCGAGACGAAGTACTTCACGAAGGTTGTTGCGCAATCGCTGGAGTTCCTCGACAAAAAGCCCGCCGAAGAGCCGATGATGTCCATGAATGAAGACATGGGCGATTACGAAGCCTAAAACCAAAAAGACAGCCGCCGAAAGGCGGTTGTTTTTTATGCCCGAATTCCCCCATTAAAACAGGGGAGAACGCCTCTAACGGGATTGGGTGAAACTGCATAAACTAAGGGTGGATGATGAAAAAACCATGAGAAGAAAATTCAACTCAACTCATATCCAACCCAACTTTAAAAGGAGTTTGTCATGAAAAAGTTAATGTCCGTTCTCTCCCTGATCGCCCTTGTATCGCTGATCCTTTCCGCGTGCGGTACTCCGGCCACCGCCGCCCCCACCGAACCGCCAGTTGTGGCAACCGAAGCGCCCGCTCCCACCGAGCCGCCCGTCCCCGCATGGGAAGGCCCCAAAGGCGCCCTCGTTGCCTACCCTGTAGATGCCGCTCCCACCCTTGATGGTTCCGCTGACGATGCCGCCTGGGCAACCGCTGAAGCAATCGAAGTGGAAGTTGCCAATGGCTTCGACAATTTTGAGACCAAAGCCGAACTGAAGGCTGTCTACACCGCCGACAGCGTGTACTTCCTGCTCACCTACGAAGACCCCACTGAGTCCTGGTATCGCTCGCCGTGGGTCAAACAGGAAGATGGCACCTGGAAACAGGATAAGGATCCCGATGACAAAGGCGGCGATAACAACCTGTACTATGAAGACAAATTCGCCATGATCTGGAACATCAACAACAGCATCGCCAACTTCAATGAAAAAGGTTGTGCAGTGGCCTGCCACGACGGCGAAAACCCCGACCTGAAACCCTACGGCAACAAGTACAACGCTGCTGAAGGTGAATTTGGCGACATCTGGCATTGGAAATCCATCCGCAATTTGAACCAGATCGACGACCAATATCTCGATTGGACGCAGTTCAACGCAGAAACCGCCAAGGAAGCCGGCCGCAAAAGCGATAAGAAGGACTCCGGCGGATATGCGGACAACTTCGCCACCATGCCCGATCCTGCCGACGCCAGCAAGACCGTCGCCGACAAATCCAAGCCGGGCTTCACCTCCCCCAACATCGACCTGACCACCGGCGCCCCGGGCTTCATCCTCGACAGTGAAAAAGTCGCCCTCACGCAGGAAGACCTCGATGCGATGCCCGTTGGCTCCATCATCCCCGGCATCGTCAAATCTGAGATCGTCGGTGACCGCGGACAAATCTCCGCTGGATGGAAATGGGCCGACGGCAAGTGGACAATCGAATTTGGCCGCGCCCTCGACACAGGCTCCGAAACCGACGTGCAATTCAACGACCTCGCCGCGCAATACTTCTTCGGCCTCGCGATCTTCGAGAATGCCCAGGTTCGCCACGCTTTCCAATATGGAGTTTCGAGCATGGTCTTCATGCCCAAGTAAAGCAACTCTCTCTCCTTTGAAAACAGGCTGGAGGAAAATCCTCCAGCCTGTTGATTTATTGTTCCCGCCCCATGCGCTCGAACAAGTGATGCTCATACGCATACGCCGCAAGTTCGATTCGATTATTCAAATGTAATTTCTCGAACATGTTGCTTACATAATTTCCCACGGTTTTCTCGCTCAAATTCAACAACTTTCCGATCTCGGAATTCGTCTTTCCCTTTGCAAGATGCTTCAGCACGTCCATTTCACGATCCGAAATTTCGCGAAAGGCATCCTCCTCGGCCTTCCTCTCCGCCTCACGGACTCGAGTTAACAGCCGCGCCGTTGTAGATGGATCAAGAACCGCTTCGCCCCTCGCCGCGGCCTGAATCGCCCGAATCAGTTCCTCGTTCCCGACTTGTTTCAACACATACCCAACCGCGCCCGCATTAATGGCGCGCATCACGAGTTCATCATCTGCAAAGGACGTGAGCATCACCACCTTGATCTTTGGAAAGCGCGCCGTGATCTGGCGCGTGGCCTCGATGCCGCCTTCCCCGGGCAGGCGGATATCCATCAAGGTGACATCCGGCGAAAGCCTTCCCGCCGCGCCGACGGCTTCTGCCGCTGTGCTGGCTTCACCGACCACTTCCATATCGGGACGGTCGTTGAGCAGGGTCATGAGTCCGAGGCGGACAAGGTCGTGGTCGTCCACAAGCAAAATACGGGTCTTTGTCATCTTATTCCTCCCACGGAATTTCGAGATTAACGGTCAAGCCTTTATTATTTTCGAATTCGATTTTGCCGTTCAACAGCCGCGCGCGGTCGCGCATGTTGCGCAAGCCGTATCCGTTTTTGGCGTCCGACGACATGCCCATGCCATCATCCCGGATGGTGATGCGGAGATGCTCATGGTCGCCGCCTGCGTGAATATGTACATTCCCGGCGCGGGCATGACGCACGGTATTTGCCAGCGCTTCGTTGATGATCGCAAAGACATGCGCGGCGCGGCGACCTGAAATCGACCGGCTTTCGGGGATATCGAGCTTAACGGCGATATTGACCATCGTATTGTAATTTGGATTCTGGGCGATCTTTTGCAGGAGTTCGGGCAGGGACTCATCCGCCAGTTGTGTATGAGCATGTAATTCGGACAGATTCCGCCTCAAGTCCAGGATTGAATCGCTAAGAGCCGCAATTGCGCGTTTGAGTCGTTGATCCAGTTCGCTTTGCGGTTCGGCCAGCCGTGTTGCAGATTCCACCAGCAGTCCCGCAGTATATACTTTTTGGATGGCGCCGTCGTGCAGGTTGCGCGCAAGGCGTTCCTGCTCTGCATTGACGATCTGCTGTTGTTCGAGTTGTTCGATGCGGCGGTCGGTTTCGAGGCTGAACACTTCCAGCGCGCGAATCACGGTGAATGCGATGATCATTCCCACCAGCGAACGCAACACCAGCGGAGGAATACCCAGAAATTCCGTGAACGTTTCCGTGTTGACAATGTTCCCCGGGAAAAAGTTTATGGGTGGCACGACCAACCCGCCGACCACCGCATAAATACCAAGCGAGATACCGGCAATTTGAAACATCCGCACGATCTGCGGCACATTGAGCGGCTTGATGCGTTGAAACGTGTGAACACGCAGACCGTACGCGGCAAGTATGCCACCTGGAAAACCGATCAAGTAACGGGCAAAGGCGTTTGAAATTCTTCTCCATTCGATGTCGTTTGGGTTGCCGGGGAAAATGATGAAGGCGATCAATATCCACGCCGTAAAAACCAGCAGCGACAGCGGGTGAAACCCGCGCACCCGCCTGCTCGATGGAAGAATAGCAATGCCGAACTCAAAAAGACAGGCAAATGAAACAGCCAGCAGAATTTTATGGATGAAGTACAAGACCCGCATGGTTTCTTCGCTGAGATATTCCCCTTGAATGGGAATGAACAGGTCGCCCCATTCATAGAATCCGTGAGCAATGCCAAACGCTGCAAGCCAGCGCAGGTTGCGCGCCAGGTCAAGTTGCGAGGATTGACGGGTTTGCAGGATGATGGCAAATCCCAAAATGAAGAAGACCAGCCCGTACACAAAAAAGATAATCTCGCGGTTAAGTTGAAAAAATTCTGCAAGGGTAATCACGGTTTAATGGTTTCCATACTTTCCTCGGGCGGTTTGACGGCGCGAAATTCCCGAAACAGCAGAAGGTCGTACGCTATTTTAAGCCCGCCTGCAAAAACCAGCGGCAATTTGAACGGGGAAGTTTTGATATCCTGCTAAATAGCCACATACCGTTTGCCTCTCGCGGCGAGCAGGTTACATTCGGATTCGAGTCCGCAGGTGGAACAGCATTTTCCATCGGGGCCGATCTCGACCAACTTTCCTTTTTGAACAAGCAGGTCGATCATCGATAAAATCGCCGAAGGTTGGGCGTTCATGGCGCGGCTGATCTCGGAAAGACTCAGCCCGTTTTCGTTGTTTTCGAGAAGGTCGATCAGTTGTTTCAGCATGTTAACTTAACTCAGGTTGCTACCATTATTCGTTGAATGCCTTTTCGCGAAGATTCTTAACGCCAAGACGCTAAGACGCCAAGATGAGATTTATTTTTCCTTTACGACTCTGCGACTTTGCACCTTTGCGTTAAAACTTACACAAAAGCTTAGATCGGAAACGAGAGAGCCACGTTACCCCAACCCCAACAGCAAACCGCCCTGATAAACGACAAATGCCGCGAGCCATGCGACGGCGGTTTGATACACAGCGGATGTCACCGCCCATGACGTTCCAAATTCATGTTTGATCGCGCCGAGGGTGGCAACGCATGGCACATACAACAACACAAACACCAACAGCGACATGGCGCTCAACGAGGTAAATTGCTTTTGCAAGGCCAGCCCCAGGGCCGTGTCGTCGGGCGCGGCGGTTGCGGGGATCAGGTCCACGCCGGGCAGGATGCTCAAAAATATCCTTGCCGAGTCGGCCGTTGCAGTTACAAACCCCAACCCGATCCCGATCACATCCTCGCTGAACGTCACAGGCTCTGGCGGCTTCGCTTCTTCACTGAGATAAACCTGGCTCATCGTGCTGACGACGATCTCCTTTGCCATGAAACCGGTCACCAATGCGCCACTCGTCTGCCAGTTGCCGAAACCGATCGGGGCAAAGACGGGCGCGATCGCGCCGCTCACTTTTCCAAAATACGAATCGCGTTGGTTCGCCACGCCCCAGGGAAGATTCAACAACAACCACATCACCATCGACACGAAAAGAATCGTCGTGCCCGCCTTGCGCACAAACTCGCGCGTGTTCTCCCACATGTGAATCAACACGCTTTTCAACGCGGGCTTGCGATACGGCGGCAATTCCAATACAAAAGCGGATGTGGCATCGGGCTTGAGAATCGTGCGCGTGAAAACCATCCCCGCGAGCATGGCGACGATGATTCCCAGCGCGTACATCGCCCAGATCACCGTCCCTGCGCGCGCGCCGAAGAACGCCAGGCCAAACACCACGTAAACGGGAAGCCGCGCCGAGCAGGACATCAGCGGGACGAGAAGCGCGGTCAGGACTCTGTCGCGGCGGCTGGCAATTGTCCGAGTGGCATAGATCGCAGGGACGGCGCACCCGAATCCGAGAATCATCGGGATGAACGATTTGCCGTGCAAGCCGACAACGCGCATGAACCGATCCATAACAAACGCGGCGCGGGACATATAACCCGAATCTTCCAGCAGGGCGAGGAAGAAATACAGGATCAACAGCCCCGGCACAAAGACCAGCACGCCGCCAACGCCGGCGACGATTCCGTCGATGGCAAGCGAATGTATCCACGCGGGGGCAGTTAACAGGTCAAGGGTGAACGAGAACAGGCGCGCGATCGGCCCGTTGATCACGGCGTCGGTCCAATCCAAAAACGGCGCCGAGACGTCGATCACAAGTCGAAAGACAACATACATGATCGCGAAGAAAAACGGCAGGCCAAGCCATTTGTGCGTGACGATATCGTCGATGCGGTCGGTGAGCGTGACACGATCGAGGCGCGGGCGTTGAAGCGACTGACGGACGATGCCGTTGATGTATCCGTAGCGGCGGTCGGCGGTAAGCAGGTCCACGTCGTCGCCAAGCATCGACTTTAAGTGTTCGGCGTTTTGTTTTGCGAGCGCAATGACATTTGATCCGTTTGGCATGGATTGCGCGTGATTCAAAATGTCGGCGTCGCCCTCGAGCAGTTTGATCGCCAGCCAGCGCCGCGGATA
>JACPVD010000031.1 GCA_016191895.1 Chloroflexota bacterium
CGCGGGTGGTGCGGCGCGAGAGGTGTTCCATGCCGGCTTCGTTATCGATAACCACATAGGCGTAGTGTTTGCTCATGTCGTCGATGACTTCGCGCAGGTTATGGTTGACCGCGCAATAACATCCCTGACCTTCGCCGCGTCCCATGGCAATCAAATCAAAGCGTGAACCTTCGGCCAGCGATGTGCGGATGTGATAATCAAGGTATTCGCGTTTGCTTGCGCCGCCGGGCATCGTCCCCATGGCCGCGCCGCCGTTGGTCAGCGAAGACTTGACCTGTTCCAGCATCCCTTCGCGTATCTCACCTACTGTCCATTCGAGGTCAAGTCCCAGAACCATGTTGAGGTTAGAGGCGGGATCCGCATCGATGGCGAGGATACTGCCGGGCTGGTTCTGGGCAAGGTATTTGATGATCATGCCTGCAATGGTGGTTTTCCCAACGCCGCCTTTTCCAGCAAGTGCGATTGTGGTGGTCATAAATAATCTCCTGGGGGCGCGTCTCACCGTACAGGTGGAAGAATCTGTTTAAGAGGATGGGTGAATGGGTGGGTGAATCTCATTAAGTCTGGTGCGACGCACTCGCGTCTCCCAATTTCATCAATATTTTTTCTGCTGCTTCTTTCAATGCAGGCACATGGTCATACACAGGGATGTTGAGCCTGTCCGCTTCCTGCACGTTCAGGTCGGCAGGGAGAAATCCGAGCACGGGGATATTCGGAGTTTCCTTTTCGAGAAACTTTGCTTCATCTTCATTTCGCACTTTATTCCCCACAAGATACAGGCGTTTGAGACCTATGTCATTGGCGAGTTTCTTGATCTGCGCGGCCGTGCCCAGACTACGGCGGGTGGGTTCCACGACGATGAGCATGGCGTCCACGAAATCGACGGTGGCGCGGCCAAGATGTTCGACACCGGCATACATATCGAGGAGAAGGATTTCGTCATTGCGGAAGAGCAGATGGGTGAATAACGTTTTCAGCATCGCAGCTTCAGGACAGATACAGCCAGAGCCGCCGAGTTCAACACTTCCCATTTCGAGCAGACGCACTCCACGATGGAGGATGCTGAATCGTTCGGGAATGTCATCCACGCGGGGGTTGATGGTGAAGAATCCGCCAACCGTGCCGGGTTTTGCACCGGTGCGTTCTTCGATGAGTTCGCCCATTTCGGCGATGGGCTTAAGTCGGGCGCGGAGTTCATCGGGGAATCCCAAGGCTCCGGCGAGGCAGGGGCTTGGGTCGGCGTCCACAGCCAGAACGTTAAGGCCCTGATCCGCATAGGCCTGGGCGAGGAGCGCTGTCAGCGTGGTCTTCCCCACGCCGCCTTTTCCAGTGATGGCAAGTTTCATATCCATATCTTACAACTTTTGTCTGAAAAAGAAATCGGTGATTCGTCCTCAAATTGGATGACAGTCATAACTTTTATCTCCGTTTCAAGTGACAATAGGCACAAGGAGATATACAGGCAGGATGCTAGAATAATAGTTAGGAAGAGTCTATTCTTTAGCAGTATCTTCGCGCATTTCATTATCCCCCAAGGAGGTGTCTGCATGGAGACCCAATCGTTCGAAGCGCCTGCGATGTTTGCAGACCATCATGTGACAGAAGTGAGACGTATTTTGTTGGAGATAACGGGGGTGAGTGACGTATATGCAAGCAGCGCATTTCATATCATTGAAGTAACGTTCGATCCCGAAAAAGTCAGAGCCGACGCCATTGCCGCTCAGTTGGAAGAGGCTGGTTATCTGGGCGAAGTTTCCATGATGACTGAATCGGGAACCGCTATGGAGAGAAAGGAAGGGGATGGATTCTTCCGCCATACGGCAACCTATGAGACTGTGAAAAACACGGTCTCATTCGCGCAACGCGTGAATTATGCGGGTCATCCACTGTGGCCGTGCCCGGGGTTGGGCGTGGTGAAGGTGGATGAATAAACGGAACACGTTCCACGATACACGTTACGTGGTGCGTGGAGCGTGGTGCGTGGAGCGTGGTGCGTGGAGCGTGTTACGTAATGCGTAATGCGTGATTCGTAAAAAGAGAGGTAAATATGCCAAAGAAACGTGAGATCAAAGATTATTCGACCGACCCGGCCGCGCAGCAGATGTTGATTCGCGCGGAGGAGTTGGGAATCGGGACGGCGTTCACGCGCGCCGACGCCATGGTCCCGTGCAATATCGGCGGCGCGGGCTTGTGTTGTAAGCAATGCGGAATGGGTCCCTGTCGTTTGACGAAGAACGGCGAGACAGGCGTATGCGGCGCAACGATGGATACGATTCAGGCGCGTAATCTGACGCGTTCGATTGCGGCGGGCAGCGCGGCTCACTCGGATCACGGGCGCGACATGGCTTTCTTATTGAAGGCAACCGCGCAAGGCGAAGCAGAGGGATATGAAATCCGCGACATCGCCAAACTGAGAATGGTTGCGGGATTCTATAACATACCCGTTGAGAAACGCTCCCCGCAGGAAATTGCCAACGATCTGGCTGACCTTTACATTGCCCAGTTCGGTCAACAGCGCGGAGAGGTTGCACCTGCAAGGCGCGCACCGAAGAAGCGACAGCAGATCTGGCGCGAACAAAAGGTGTGGCCGCGCGGCGTGGATCGCGAAGTGGTGGAGGCATTGCATCGCACCCACATCGGCGATGACCAGGACCCGGAACATATTTTGAATCACGCCATTCGCACGTCTCTTGCCGACGGGTGGGCTGGTTCGATGATCGCGACTGATATCTCCGATATTTTGTTCGGCACCCCCGCGCCGATCTTGGGGCAGGCAAATCTCGGCGTGATTAAAGAGGACATGGTCAATATTGTTGTGCATGGACACGAACCCAGCATGAGCGAAATGCTGGTGGCGGCGTCGCAATCTCCCGACATTATCGCGTATGCAAAAGCCGCAGGCGCAAACGGGATTCAACTCTCGGGCATTTGCTGTACCGCGAATGAAATTCTCATGCGGCAGGGCATCCCTGCGGCGGGGAACTTCCTGCATCAGGAACTTTCGATCATGACCGGCGCGGTCGAATCAATGGTGGTGGATGTGCAGTGCATCATGCAGGCATTGGTGGGGTTGGCACAAAACTTCCATACCAAGATCATCACCACATCGCCAAAGGTCAAGATCAAAGGGGCGACACATATCGAGTTCGAAGAAGAACATGCGTTGACCGTGGCGAAGAATATCTTGAAAGTCTCCATTGATAACTTCAAGAATCGCGAATCTGCCAAGGTGAGAATTCCCCAGATCAAGGAAGACCTTGTGCCCGGGTTCTCGCATGAATATATCAACTACATGCTCGGCGGATCGTATCGCGCATCCTTCCGCCCATTGAATGACGCCATCATGACGGGGCGCATCCGCGGTGTGGCGGCCATCGTTGGCTGTAACAATCCGCGTTCATCGCAGGATTATTTGCACAACAAAGTTGTCGCCGAATTATTGAAACAGGATGTACTCGTGGTGCAAACGGGGTGTGGAGCGATCTCGTCAGCCAAACTCGGACTCATGTTGGGCGAAGCAGGTCTAAGTCAGGTGGGAAGCGGGTTGCAGGAAATCTGCGAAACGGTTGGCATTCCGCCTGTCCTGCACATGGGTTCTTGCGTCGATAATACCCGAATCCTAACTGTGTTGACTCAAATGGTGGAAGAGGGTGGTCTCGGCGATGATATCGATCAAGTGCCCGCAGTGGGACTTGCTCCCGAATGGATGAGTGAAAAGGCGCTGGCGATTGCCGCTTATTGTGTGGCATCGGGAGCCTATGTAATTTTCGGCGGCGCATCGCCTGTGAGTGGAATGCGAGATCGGGTCAATGATAGCGACGAAGTGCTGCATTACATCAGCGAAGGTTGGGAAAAATTGTACGGCGGGAAATTGGAATTCATTCCCGATCCGCAAAAG
>JACPVD010000180.1 GCA_016191895.1 Chloroflexota bacterium
ACCAGGTCAAAGTGTTGGTGATGGATACGGACTTGACGCCCAACGGCGGACCGACGACTGCTTCGCGGCAAACGTATGTGACGGGCAACGCCTCGCGATATGCCGCAAAGACTTTACGTAATGCAATTACAGCGACTCTTGCTGAAAAATATGATGTGAAGCCAGAACAAATTCGATTTGAGAATGGAATCGTCCACGCTAACGGACATTCAATGACCTACGCCGAAGTTGCCAAAGAGATGAAGTCTATGGGGCAACATCCGCGCGCGTTGTACGAATACGAAGCGCCGAAGACTCAGCCGCTCGGCGAGGGAGGCGACATGCATTTCGCCTTCTCATTCGGAGTCCAGGCTGCCGAAGTGGAAGTGAATAAGCTGACAGGTGAAGTACGTGTACTGAAAGTCATCTCTGCCAATGACGTGGGCATGGCTGTTAACCCGCTGGGTTTGCAGGGACAGGTCGAGGGCGGCGTGATGATGGGACTCGGTCACGCGCTCACCGAAGAATTTATCGTCGAGAACGGCAATGTGCTCACTGACCATCTGGCGCGTTATCGCATCCCTGGCATTATGCTCACACCTGAGATTACGTCCATTATTGTGGAGCATCCGACGGCCGAGGGTCCTTACGGCGCGAAGGGAGTAGGCGAGATATGCAGTATCCCCACCACGCCTGCAATCACGAATGCGATCTATAATGCGGTTGGCGTGCGAATATATAAGACGCCTGTGGATCAGGAGTTGATCGCGCGGAAGATTTGGGAGAGGGAAGGAAAGTAAGGATGGATGATGAAAACGGACTCTGACAACTAAAACCCATCATCCTCATCTGTCGTTTGAATTTCCTGATTGACCAACTCTTTCCACAACTTCATAGTTTCTTCCCCCGCATTTTCCGCGCTCAATCGTTCTGTGACGAGTCCGCGCTCTTGCTTTAGTTCAGGAAATGCCAATAACAGCATGGCAATGTCGCGCCAATCGGTTCCTCACTTGGGTTGTCCGCGCCGCAGGTGATAGGCGATGACTTTTAGCGCAATTAATTCCTCGGGCGAAGCAACAAGCACCTCTGCGATTCGACGTGAAGGTGGCAAGATCACAACGAGTCGAATGTCAACCAGATGGCGATTCCCTGTTTTTTGGATCTGATAGAGTCTATACCCGCGTCCATCGGCTACCTCACGCACGCGTACCGCAACGTGGAATTTATCGCTCAGATGACCACGAAGTTCCTCCGCTAATTCTGCGGCGCGTGGTGAAAGCAGGTCAATGTCCTGGCTCATGCGCGGTTCAGGGACGTAAGCGTTGACAGCCTTAGTGTTAGAAAGGACAGCGTCATTGCGACCACGCAAGAATTCCAAAACCGCCTCTTGAATGGTCGCGAGCGGCAAAGTTTCTTTCGTAAGGAACTCCTGAAAGGTAAATGAACCTTTATTGAACATGAAAAGATTGTAGCATAATTTTTCTTCCCCCTTTCAATCGATATTGTAAATCGTAGCGAAAACCAAAGACGTGCGCTACAAAACAATATCTACGGAAAACTTCCGCTGATGGCTGTGCCGGCGTCGCCGCATTCGCAGGCGGTGACAGTGGCGGCGCCTTTGGTGAGCGTGCCGAGGTATTCGCGGAAGCCGTTATGCGTCACCCAGCCATTCAGCACAAAGGGGATCGGGCTGTCGGCGACGATCCATTCCCCGTTGTATTTGCGGGCGATATGCACGTGTGAGCCGGTGGCGCGTCCGCCCTCGCAGGATGGATACCCGATCTTATCGCCGGCTTTCAACTCCGCTCCCACCGGGATTCGATCTCGCGATGAAAGATGCAAATAGAAAAACGTCCAGCCAGTGCGTTCGTCGCCGTCCCTATCGAGATCGACGACAACGCCTTCGACGCCGGAGCGGACGACGAGGCCGTCTGACATGGCGGTTGCATAATATTTATCTTCGGCAATGAAGCAACCGGATTTGTCGGATGGGGGGGCGAAGTCTATGCCGGCAAGGGGTTCGCCGGTTCCCCACCCTGTATGCGGGCCGCCGGTGTAATACCAGGTCTGGTCGCTTGGAAAGGGCAGTTGAAGAATGGGTTGTTGCAAACTGCCCGGGATCAGCGTCAGCGAATCGGCCCAGGGGTTGTCGAAAAATTCCTCGTATGTCTGGATCAGGCCGGCGGGTCCGGTGGCGAGCGCGTATTTTTCTCACGCGTAGATTCTCGAAAAATAATATTGGATCGAAACCGACGCGGCATTCTGCCAGGGATCGGGTCGAATGAGGATTTTGTTCGTGTCTTCGAATTCGATCAAATTTCCGAGCCGCCAGTTGTAGTATCCATTGTTGAGCGTGTTGGCGGCGATTACAAGTTGAAGGTAGGGAGATTCCCAATAACGGCGTGTGAATCCGAGCAGGTTCTTTTTGACAGGCGGTTCAGGCTGGGTCAATGCGCCGCCCTGATATTCGAGAATCGCAAGCAGAAGGCGCGGGTTGAGACTGTAATTCATCGCGACAAAGTCCACCACCTCCGCGCCGCTTCGCCATTCATTGCTTGCGTATACGCGATAATCCTTCAACCAGCCCGGTTGTGATTCAACGAAGGCCGAGGTGTTGAATCCGATTGCGGTGGGGCTGTTGACAAAAGCATGGTCGGGGAGAATCTGAAACGGGTTTGCCCACAAGGCGAGAAAATAGATCGGGATTTTCATCGGCATGCCCGGAGGCATGGTCGTTGCCTCCGGTGGAATGAAAGGATTGGCTTCGAGGATTTCCTCAACCGTCGTATTGAAGCGCGCCGCAAGCGCCGGCAGGGTATCGCCGGATTGGGCGGTGTAATCGACGAGTTCGCCGGGTTTATAGGTGGGGCGGGACGGAAGCGGCGTTTGTTCCGGTGTGGGTGTGAATGAAATCTCTGTCGGCGTGGAGGTTGGGTTCGCGTACGTGACCCGGAGGTTGCACGATGAGAGAAGCAGCGCGGCGATTGTCAATACGAGGCAAGAATTTTTTACCACGAAGGAGCACAAAGGGTCACGAAGGTTTTCCTTTGTGTTTCTTTGTGACCCTTTGTGGTCGAATCTTTTTTGGTTTCGGCTTGTCCGAGTTGGGAAATTACTCATTTTCTTTGCGAATGATATTCGACCATTTTTGCCCGACCGGGTCGGCAATGATCACTTCGTCGCCTTTGACGAGTTTGCCTTCGTAAGCTTTTTCGCCTGCCACAACGCGCCAGCCGCTTAAGATAAACGGAATCGGCCCATCGGCGGTGACCCACTCGCCGTTGTATTTTCTTGCAAAGTGAAGATGCGTCCCGGTGGAAACACCACCCTCGCAGGAGGCATGACCGATTTTGTCGTTTACTTCGAGCCATGTTCCGACGGCAACGCGATCCTCTTTACCGATGTGCATGTATAGGATGTTCCATCCCGTTTGTTCGTAGCCATCCCCGTCGAGATCGACCATGACCGCTCCGTTACTGGAACGCACCACAAGCCCGGGTGCCGCCGCTGTGACCCACGTGGGAGTCGGGTCGCAGCCGCCGTGATCGGTGGACGGGGCAAAATCTATAGCGGCGGGGACACTGCTGTTTGGGCCGTAAATATTTGGGTTGATCTGCCCCCAGGCATTGTGCGGGCCACCGGTCATGCTCCATTCGACATTGGGCTCGAAGGGCAGGACGAGTTCGGGTTGGTTCAATGCGGCGGGAAAGATCGGGTTGACCAGGTCGGCGCGCGCCCAGGGATCGCCGAACATCTCATTGAACATGGCAATAAACCCGGAGTTCGGGTCGATGATTTGTTCCCATTGCGAGCGGCTGTGGGCGCGGGAGAATAAATATTGAATGGCGACCGTGCCGGCGTTCAGGCGCGGGTCGATGCGGATTCTCGATCCGTCTGAAAACTCCAGGTGAGTCAATGTTCCGGCGCGCCAACTGTAATAGGCGATGGCGATATTGTTGATCGCCCATACCAATTGCACCGACATGCCCTTATAGCGAAAATCGTTGAAACCCATCGGATGCGTGGTGTGAAGCTCGTCCACAGGCTGGCCGCGTACCCAGCGGCTTTCAAATTCGAGCATGGCAAGAATCAGGCGCGGGTTGATCGAATTTTCGATGGCGAGTCGTTTAACCGCGTCGTCGCCCCGGATCCAACCGGTGGAACCAAGATAATCGTTGAAAGTGCTCAGGTAGCCGCCGGCGTCCTGCACATATTGATTCACGTCGAAATCAATGGCGGAGGCGGAGAAGATGATCTCGGCGTCGGGCATGAGCTGCACGTTGGGCGTCATCTCTTCGTTGATTCGATTCGGGATGACGAGCAGGGTGCCGGCGTCGATCAGCGTGGTCTTCGTCAAATCCGCATCGGACGTGATCTCGGTCTCATCGACCCCGAACCTGCCCGCCACGGCGGAGAGCATGTCGCCGCTTTGGGCGTAGTACAGGAAAGGCGCGCCATCGTAGGATAGTGTGTATGTCGGCAGGATGATCGGTGCCGCGCCATCGGGCGTGGGGGTTGAGGTGTAGGATAACTCTGTCGCGATGAACGGTGGAATGGTCGAGGTGGGAAAAATGATCGGATCGTCGGAAACAGCAAACGGGTCGATCGGATCCGGGCGCGGGTTTTCCGTCGTCAGATTCGGCGTGGGAGTCTGCGGAATTCCCCAGATCGATGGAGTCGATCCGCAGGCGGAGATCGTCAGGGAAAAAATAATGGGGATAACGAAAATGCGTTTCATGGTTGCGAGAATTATATCCGCCAGTGTTAAGCCTGGATGAATTACCGATAAACTTGATTCAACTCATCGGCGCGATCGAGCGCTTCGATGGTGAGGTTGCCGCGCGTGAGATAGCCGTCATATTCATAGCCGCCGCCGCTCGATATCCATCCATTGAGATTGAAGGGGAGCAGGCCGTCGGCGGCGATCCATTCGCCGTTGTATTTTCGCGCAATGTGCAGGTGCGTTGCATTCGATACGCCGCCTTCGCAGGAGGGGTGCCCCACCTGTTCGCCGGCAAAAAGATATTCGCCCGGTTCCGCGCGATTTTCCTCGGCCACATGCATGTAAAGAATCACCCAGCCGGTTTGTTCGTAGCCGTCGTTATCGAGGTCTTGAATCAACGCACCGTTGGACGCGCGAAGCACAAGTCCATCGGCGACCGCCGTGACCCAATACGGACTCGTTTCGCAAAAATGATTTTCGCCGGGCGGGGCAAAGTCGAGCGCGGCCCATGCGGAGCCGGAGTCCCAGCCGCCATGCGGACCGCCGGTGAAGTACCACGTCTCGCCCGCGCTGAAGGGAAGATTCATCACCGGTTGTGAAAGATACGAAGGCACAAGCGGCTCGACCGCGAAATTAAACGGGTTGCCAAAGAAGACATAATAGGTGAGGAGCAATCCTGTCCCGTCCACGTCGTGCTGCCATGTCGGGTAATCGTCGAGTTGAGCGAAGAAGTATTGAATGGCGGCGGTTCCCGCATTGATCGTCGGGTCAACCGGCACCACCGTGCCATCGTTCAGCACCCATGTCGAAACTGCGTTTGCCCGCCAAAGATAATAGCCCTGGTTTAGATTATCCGCCGCCCACGTGAGTTGACGGTATAAGCCGAAGTGTGTATCACTTGCCAGCCCCATCGGGTAGGATGTGTTGTATGGCGCGGGGTTTGTCACCCATCCACTTTGATATTCGAGCAGGGCCAGCAAAAGGCGCGGGTTGACCGAGTAGTTGCGCGAGACGATATAAACAATTTCATAGCCTGACAAGATAACGCCGCCTATATCCTGTTCGTAGGTTTCGAGATAGCCGTTTTGGCTGTCGATAAATTCTTCGATGTCGAAATAAATCGTGGCGGGGCCGTTGACCATTTCAGAATCGGGAATGATCTTGAACGACGTCCCATCGTCGACGGGATTGGGCGCGGGGACGTTGAGGGTCGTTCCGATTTCCAAAATATCCGCGTTGGTGATGTTGTTGGCTTGCATCAAATCCTGCACGCTGATTCCGTATCGCAATGCAATATCGCCAAGCGTATCCCCGGCTTGCACCACATATTGATCCGCGCTTTGCCGCGGCGTGGGCAGGACGCGCTCCGCATCGGGCGTGGGAGTGATCGCAGGCTGGTCGGTGGGAATGGCGGTCGGCAGGGACAGAGTCACCGGAACGCGGGTGGGAGTCGGTTCGCGCGTGACGGTGGGAGGCTGGGGCGAATTCGTAAGTGTAATTGTGGGCTGGCCGGGCACGGGGGGAATTGTCTCCTGCGGGATCGGCATGAACGGGTCGTAGGTTGGGTAGAACGCCGGCGTTGCGGTTGCGGAGGAGCAGGAGGAGAGGATGAGAGTGATCAGTGAGCAGTACGCAGTGATCAGTGAATAGTGAGTAGTGAACAGTGGGCGCGATGTAAGTTTTATTGAAGCAGGCATGGATGCGATTTTACCAGTTCTTATCGGGTAAAATTGCGGGGTATGAAAAATTTTTTGGGTTACAAGTGTTCGTTGTGCGGGGCGGAGTATCTGCCGGGGCAGGTGACGTATACCTGCCCAAAAGACGGCGGCAACCTGGACGTCGTCCTCGATACCGATGCCATCAAACGAAAATTTCAATCGGAGGATGTTACGTCGCGAACGGAGACTTCGCTGTGGAGATACCTGCCTCTTTTGCCTGTCTCCGAACCTGAAGGCGACTCAACCCCCTTGCACGCATCCGGCTGGACCCCGGTCTTTGCCCTGCCGCGATTGGCCGCAAAACTCAACCTGAAACATCTCTGGCTCAAAGACGAGTCTCACAACCCTACAGCATCTTTCAAAGACAGGGCCAGCGCAATCGTGGTGACTCGCGCGCGCGAACTTAAAGCCGATGTGGTGGTGACGGCTTCCACCGGCAACGCGGGCGCGGCGCTTGCGGGGATGTCTGCCGCGGTGGGGCAGAAAGCAGTGATTCTTGCGCCCAAGTCCGCTCCGCAGGCGAAGATCGCGCAGTTGCTTGTCTTTGGCGCGAAGGTTATTCTCGTGGACGGCACCTACGACGACGCGTTTGATTTAAGCCTGAAAGCCTCAGACGAGTTTGGCTGGTATTGCCGCAACACGGGCTACAACCCGTTCACACTGGAGGGGAAGAAGACCGCCGCATTCGAAATCTGGGAATGGTGGAATGAAGCGCATCGCCACTGGCATAAGAAGGATAGCCCGCTGGATAACCATCCGCCGCTGACCATTTTCGTTTCGGTAGGCGACGGCAATATTATTTCGTCCATTTACAAGGGGTTCAAGGAACTGCTTGACCTGGGCTGGATTCCCAATATGCCGAGGATCATCGGGGTGCAGGCAGAGGGTTCCGCGGCGATTGCGAATGCGTTTCATGCAGACACTGAGTCGATCACGCCCGTCTCCGCGCGGACAATTGCAGACAGCATCTCGGTGGATCGGCCGCGAGACGGAGTCCGTGCGATACGCGCAACACGCGAAACGGGCGGCACGTATATCACAGTATCTGACGAGGAGATCATCAAGGCCATTGCCGAACTCGGCGGGATGGGCGTTTTCCCCGAACCGGCCGGGGC
Source organism: Chloroflexota bacterium (assembly GCA_016191895.1). Lineage (GTDB taxonomy): Bacteria > Chloroflexota > Anaerolineae > Anaerolineales > Villigracilaceae > Villigracilis. Next base: position 7,536 of record JACPVD010000180.1, read on the forward strand.
GGCGGCCTATGCCGGTTTGGTGCGCGGAACAGCCTCAGGCGCGGTGCGAAGCGATGATCCGATCCTGGTGTTGAATACCGGCAGCGGACTCAAGGACGTCCGCGCGGCGATGCAGGCCGTTTCGTCCGCCCCAATCATCGAGCCTGCGCTGGAGGCGTTGAAAAAAATAGTATGAAAAAAAATGAATGGAGTTTGCCTTTTCGATACATGACCGGCGCGATTGTTTTTATTGGGTTTGTCGCGCTGATGATCTATGCGCGCGAGGCGGTGAAGATGCTGGTGATCGCGGGATTTATCGCGTATATCATCAGCCCCGCGGTGACGTTCCTGACCCAAAAGACAAAACTATCGCGGGCGGCGGCGGTGAACGTGGTGTATTTTTCCGCGTTGATCGTTTTGGTGGGACTGCCCGCCACACTGACGCCGATCTTTTTCGATGAAATCAAGATCGTCGCCAGCGACCTGCTCGACCTTTCGCGCCAGTTAAGCGTGATGCTCACACAACCCGTGCAGTTTGGCGACATGGTGTTTCATTTCGAGCAATTGGGTGAAAGCCTCGGGCAATTGCAGGAGTCGCTTCTCACGCCGCTGCCGGAAGAAGCGCTGGCCCTGCTTGAATCGACCTCGATCAATGTATTGTGGATTTTGGTGATTCTCGTCAGCGTGCATTTGTTCATGAGCGAGTGGCCGCGCATCCGCGAATGGCTGATTGCCCTTGCGCCGCGTGAATATCACGAAGATATGCACGAGTTATACAAACGCCTGCGCGAAGTATGGATGGCCTACCTGCGCGGTCAGATCGTCTTGATGGTGGTGGTCGGCGTGGTATTTACCATTGCGTGGTCGATCCTCGGAATCCCCGGTGCATTGGTGCTGGGCGTGCTGGCCGGCTTGTTCACCCTGATTCCCGACGTGGGGCCGTTTCTCGCGGCGGCGCTGGCGGTGGGTGTGGCGTTGCTTGAAGGCTCCAGTTGGATTCCGCTTTCCAATATTGTGGTCGCAGTCATTGTGTTTTTTACTTATCTGGTGCTGATAAACATGAAGAACTTTTTCCTGCGTCCGATCATCATGGGGCGCAGTTTACACATGAACGAGGCGCTGATCTTCATCTCGATCATGATTGCCACGATTTTGGAAGGCATCATGGGCGCGTTGCTGATCGTGCCGGTGATGGCTTCGACGGTTGTGATCATGGAATATATGCGCCGCCGCATATTGGGACTGTCCCCATTCGAAGCGGACGACGAAAAACAATTTACCCCCCCTCCTGAGAAGATCAAATCGCGGCGTGGGTTGAAACTCTCCAAAAAAGAAAAATAAAATTCATGAAAATCACTTATTCCATCGTCGCCCCCATCTATAATGAGATCGACAATCTTCCTGAATTGCATCGCCGCGTGAAAGAGGTGATGGACTCCTCCGGCGAAGCCTGGGAACTCATCCTTGTGGATGACGGCTCCACCGACGGCTCGACGGATAAAATTCGCGAGATTGCTCAGACCGATAAGACCGTGCGCCCCGTGATCTTCGCCCGCAATTTTGGGCATCAGGTTGCCATTACCGCCGGCTGGGACTATGCCCGCGGCGACGCGATCATCATCATCGACGCGGACTTGCAAGACCCGCCTGAGGTCATGCTTGAACTGGCGAAAAAATGGAAGGAAGGCTACGAGGTGGTGTATGCCGTCCGCGCCGAGCGCGAAGGCGAGACGTGGTTCAAGAAATTTACCGCCGCCATGTTTTACCGCATCATCTACAGCATTACCGATGTGAAAATCCCCGTCGATACCGGCGATTTTCGCCTGATGGATCGCAAGGTTGTCGATGTGTTGAAGCAAATGAAGGAACGTCACCGCTTTCCACGCGGCATGTCGGCATGGGTGGGATTCAAACAGGTTGGCGTTACGTACCGCCGCGCGGCACGCGTGGCCGGGGTGACGAAATATCCATTCAGCAAGATGCTAAAACTGGCTTTGAACGCCATCACCGGCTTTTCGTATTTTCCGTTGCAGGTGGCTACATATTTTGGCTTCTTCTCTGCGGGGCTTTCGATCCTTGCGATTCCGGTTGTGGTCGCGATGCGCCTGGCGGGCTCGCGCTTCTTTGAAGGCCAGACCACCACGCTGATTTCCGTGTTGTTTCTTGGCGGCGTGCAACTAATTTCGTTGGGTATCCTCGGCGAGTACATCGGACGTTTGTATGACGAAGCCAAAGGCAGGCCATTGTATATCGTCCGCGATGCGCCGCAGAATGACGAATAATATCTTGAGTCTGATTACCTTACACTTTGTTTTTGGACGCAGAAAAACGCAGATGGACGCAGATTTTTTTGAGGATTCTGCCGAAAAACCGCCCAAAATCAGCGTTTTCAGCGTTCATCTGCGTCCCGATTCTAAGAGTGTAAGGTAATCAAATCTTGAGTTTAGAGTTCC
>JACPVD010000181.1 GCA_016191895.1 Chloroflexota bacterium
AGTCTTCGGCCTGAATTCGAGACCAAGCGACATTGCAAGCGGCTTCGCAATCATTCCAACCTGATTATATCCCCGCTCCCTTTGCCTTCCACGCCCTAATGGAACAGGCACAATCATGTCCGCGTCCCAATTCAGTTCTTTAACAAAATGGGTCATATGCACGGCAAGCGCGTCGCCCAACCCGATATTGCGGCGATATTTTAGTTTGTGTAACGCCTTGCGGATTGGGTCATCGAAAACCGCCCATGACCGAAGAGTATGAAAATGCGGTCGATCTTCGCGGCATGCGCTGCAGACCCGGGTCGACGCCCGTTCCAACGGGAGACCACATACCTCGCATAAATCGCCTTCTAAAATTTGAATGCATTGCTGGCAATTCCCGCACCAGCGCGAGCCCGCCTTGTCACAGCCGCCGCACAACGGCGGAAACAAAATGTCCAACCCAGCCCAGATCGATCGATAGAAAGCATACGCCAGTGAAATACCGGGCAAGTTCCGCCTCCATCTAAATTTTCAAGACTTAGATTTGTTACGGGCCCATCAACGGCCCAAAGGCTCCCATGATCTGGAAACCGGCCGGCGCCATAAGAATGATCATAATGGACGGGAATGTCAGCAACGCCATGGGGATAATCATCTTCACGGGAGCCTTGTGCGCAAGTTCCTCCGCAAATTGACGCCGCTTCACGCGCATCTGGTCGGATTGAATGCGAAGCACCTTCGCCAAACTCACGCCCAATATCTGGCTTTGAATCACCGCCGCAATGAAACTTGTCAACTCCGGCAAGCCCAGGCGGTCAGACATATCGCGCAGAGCTTCCCGCTGGGGTTTTCCCAACTGGACCTCGCGGATACAGCGCGAAAACATAAGCGACAATTCATTTTCCCATTTTTCCGCAACCTTCGACATGGCGGCATCAAAACCCAGCCCGGCCTCAACGCAAATAGTCAACAGATCAAGAGCATCCGGCAACGCTTTGCGGACTTCCGCCTGACGGCTATTAATTCTCCCCTGCAACCATAATTGCGGAAAGAAAAAGCCCAAAAGCGTAAAGATGCTCACTACAAGGATGATTCGTCCTACCGGCCACGTTCGCGAGGCGAGGGCAATCACAAGGAGTAAACCGCCGAACACTGCCGCGCCGACAAAACGGGTCGCCAGAAACGTCGCAGCATCGATACGGCCGGGGTTGCCCGCCAGTTCCAATTTGAGGGTGGTTTCCTGTAAAAGTTTTTGCGGGGTAAAACGGGTGGAAATTTCGCCGATTCTCGCTATAAAAGGGATGACAACGCGCTGGAGGAACGGTTGTTGCAGTTCAATATCTTCAAGGGATACATTTTCGCCGCGCTGGGTGGCTTCCGCAAGGCGCGACATGACAAGGTCCGCCTCGTCCAGTTGCCCCTCCCCCCCACCGGCATACCGTATTCCAACGACTACAACCGCAATGATTCCGCCCACCAGTAACACGCCCAGGATTATCCAAACAAGATTTTCCATTTTACACCTCGATATCCGCGATCTTCATCATGATAAAGTAACTCGACGAGATCAAGCCCAATACCAAACAAATAATACATGCAGTAATGATGGGGCCGCCCTGTGTGATAGACAGCAGGTATTCCGGATTAAGGAACCACAGCACAAGAGTCAGGCCAAATGGAATCAGGGAAAGCACCGTTCCAGATGTGCGGACCTGCGCCGTCAGCACGCGAATTTCGCCCTTGATGCGAACGCGTTCGCGAATGGTAAAGGAAATGGTATCCAAAATTTCCGAAAGATTTCCGCCCACCTCTCTTTGAACGTTGATCGCTGTGACAACAAAGTCAAGGTCGGTGCTGGGAATGCGGCGGAGCAGGTTTTCCAGCGCGGTTTCCATCGGGATGCCGATCTGCATTTCCTGCACAACGCGGCGAAACTCATCGTTGATCGGCGGCGGCAATTCCTTGCTGATGGCCTCCATGGCCTGCATGGTTGAATACCCTGCGCGAAGGCCGTTCACCATCAGGTTGAGCATGTCTGACAATTGTTCGTTAAACTTTTGAAGCCGCTTTTTCTGCTGACCCCTGACATACAGCCCCGGAGCAACCGATCCGCCAATTGCCCCGAGCAGGGCCGAAACGGGGTGCCTGTTTCCAATAAACCAAGTGACAAGCCCGCCGATAAGTATGGACGCGGCGATCAAAATAAAGTATTCCCCGACTTTGAATTTCAGATCAGCGCGGGCGAGGCCGCGAGCGATCCGGTCGCCAAAGGAGGTTTTCGCCACCCGCTTGGATACCCAATCGGTGATTGCCGAGCCTTGCGCTTCGCTATCGATTTTTTTCTGGTCATCGTCGTCGAGATATTGGGAAAGCCGTTGTTCGACAGCCGCCCGCTCGCTGTTGGAGGAAACAACAACGCCTATGATCAACAAAATGATCAATAGGATACCGCCAACGATGATAATAGTATTCAGCATATCGAATTCTTCTTTATAAATCGGGTTAGCGGCGGCGTTCGCCAATACCAAAAATAGACGGGGGCAAGTGTATCCCTGCCGCCTCGATTTTATCCATGAACTTCGGCCTCAGCCCGGTGGGGCGCGTGCGGCCGATGATGCGGCCGTTTTCCATGCCGGACTGTTCGAATACAAAGATGTCGGTCATGGTGATCACATCGCCTTCCATTCCGCTCACTTCAGTAATCGTCGTCACCTTGCGGCTTCCATCACGCATGCGCGCCTGCTGGCAAATGACATCCACCGCGCCGGAAATTTGTTCGCGAATCGCCCTTACCGGCAGGTCCATGCCGGCCATAAGACACATGGTTTCGATACGGGAAATGGCATCCCTTGGGGTGTTTGCGTGGGCTGTGGTCATGGAACCGTCGTGGCCGGTGTTCATGGCCTGCAACATGTCCAGCGTTTCCCCACCGCGACATTCTCCCACAATGATACGTTCGGGGCGCATACGAAGCGAGTTAATGACCAGGTCACGAATGGTAATCTCGCCGCGTCCTTCGATGTTGGGCGGGCGGGATTCCAACGTGACGACATGTTCCTGGCGCAGTTGCAACTCAGCGGCGTTTTCTATGGTAATGATACGCTCGTCATCGGGGATGAAGCCGGAAAGCACGTTCAACAAAGTGGTTTTGCCGGAACCGGTGCCGCCGGAAATGACGATATTCAACCGCGCCTCCACGCAGGCCTTTAGGAACTGCACCGCTTCGTTCGAGATCGAGCCGAACTGGATCATTTGATCGATCGTAATCGGATTCTTCGAAAATTTGCGGATGGTGAGGACAGGACCGACCAGCGAGATCGGGGGAATGACCGCGTTTACGCGGGAGCCATCCTGCAAACGCGCATCCACATACGGGCTGGATTCGTCGATACGCCTGCCCAGCGGTGCAACGATGCGGTCAATGATGCGCATGACGTGTTCGTTGCTTTCAAACGTAATCGGGACGCGATGAAGTTTGCCTTTGCGTTCTATGTAAATGTTCTTCGGCCCGTTTACCATGACTTCAGTGATCGTATCGTCCTCCAGCAATGTCTGCAATGGACCCAACCCAAGTATTTCCGCGGCGATTTGCTCGAACAAACGCGCGCGCTCAGGCCTCGAAAGGACGATATTTTCCTCGGTCAGGATCTGCTCAAACAGATTCTGAATCGTGCGACGGACTTCATCCGTCCGTGAAATATCCATGGACGGATCGATTTCAGCAAGCAATTTATTCTGGACGCGCGTTTTCAGGTCAAAGTACGAGCCGGCTTGCGGCGATGTGATCGGGGCGCTTACGCGCCGGGCTTGCAGAGAGGAAAGCCTTGAGCCCTCCCCACCATCTCCCGACCCAGACTGACCCGATCCCCCGGCCGGAGCCGGTTGCGGCGATGGGTTGGCTTGCTGATTGCCGCCTTGTCCCTGCTCAATACGTTTCAGTAACGACATGGTATATCGCCTTAACGCCTGCCAGGCGCGTCGC
>JACPVD010000139.1 GCA_016191895.1 Chloroflexota bacterium
GGCGGGAATCCGCTTTCGTGCGCGGCGGCCAATGCGGCATTGGAGGTTATTAAAGACGAAGACTTGCCGGGTCAGGCCTCCGCAAAAGGCGCTTATTTGATGGAGAAATTGAAGACAATCCAATCCCCGAATATCCGCGAGACGCGCGGGCTTGGATTGATGATCGGAATCGAGATGAAGCAAAAGGTCGCGCCGTATATCAAGGCGCTGCAGGAAAAACGGATCATTGCGTTGAACGCCGGGATGACAGTGATTCGCCTGTTGCCGCCGCTGGTGATTACGTATGAACAGATCGACCGGCTGGCGGAGGTGTTGGCGGGTGTGTTATCAACGGACTTTGTTACGGAGTAACGGACGAAAACGGATTCGGCAACGGATTGAGAAACGGATAAACGGATGAGTGAAACGGATTTTGGCACGCTGATTGGTTTGGTCTCTCAATATAGCCCATCGGGACAGGAGCGAGGGGTGGCGGAGTGGCTTGCGGCGCGGATGAAGTCGCTTGGGTATGACAACTCGTTTATAGACGACGCGGGCAATGCTGTCGGCATGATGGGAAGCGGGCCGAGGCAGGTCATTTTGCTGGGGCATATCGATACGGTGCCGGGTGAAATCAAGGTAGCCCTCATCCCGCCCTCACCCCTAGCCCCTCTCCCTGAGGGAGAGGGGAAATTGTACGGGCGCGGGGCGGTGGATGCAAAAGGTCCGCTGGCGTGTTTTGTGGATGCTGTGGCGAAAATCGGCGCGAGAGATGGCTGGCAGTTTGTGGTGATCGGCGCAGTGGAAGAGGAACGCGATTCGGAAGGAGCAAAATTTGTCGCCACACAATACAAGCCTGATTTCACGATCATCGGCGAGCCGAACCAGTGGGATCGGGTTGCGCTTGGATATAAAGGAAGCGCGTGGGTGAACATTACGGTGACGCGCGAACAGGCGCACACGGCCAGCGGGGAAGCGACGGCGGCGGAAGTGGCTGTGGATGTGTGGCTGAGTATCAAGGCGTATGTCGATTCGTTCAATGAGGGGAGGCAAAAAGTTTTCGACCAGTTGCTTCCCACCCTGCGTGGGATGGAATCGGGCTCGAATGACTTCGAACAGTGGGCGAAGTTGAAGGTGGGAGTCCGTTTGCCGCTGGATGTTTCGCCGGGGGAGTGGTATGGGGTTTTAAATGAAACCCTAAAGGTCTTTAAGACCTTTAGGGTTTTCGTTGAGCCGACTGGATTCGCCGTCCCTGCGTGGGGATGTGAGAAAAATACAAAGGTGGTACGCGCCCTCTTAAGCGGAATCAGGCTACAAGGCGGGGAGCCGCGTTTCGTCTATAAAACAGGGACGTCCGATTTGAATATCGTCGCGCCGGTTTGGAAATGTCCAGCCGTGGTGTATGGCCCGGGCGATTCAAGTTTGGATCATACGCCGAACGAGCATATTAACCTGGAAGAGTATGCGCGGGCTGTGAATGTTTTGAGCGGCGCGTTGAAAACGTTGGCGGGTTAGGCGTTCAATGCTTCATCCAAATCCCAGAGGATGTCTTCGATGTCTTCGATGCCGATGCTGAGACGGATAAAGTCGGGGCTGACTCCTGCGGCGAGTTGCTCCGTGTCTGATAATTGCGAATGGGTTGTGCTGGCGGGGTGAATGGCGAGCGATTTTGCGTCGCCGAGGTTGGCGACGTGGCTGAAGAGTTGCAGGCTGTCTATAAATTTTGCGCCGGCCTCCCTTCCGCCTTTGACGCCGAACCCGACCACCGCGCCCGCGCCTTTGGGGATGTATTTTTTGCCGCGTTCGTAATCCGCATGACTCGGCAGCCCGGCATACGTCACCCACTTGACCTTTGAATGACTCTCCAAAAACTCGGCGACGGCTTGCGCGTTTTGCACATGACGATCCATGCGCAGGGATAATGTTTCCAACCCTTGAAGAAAGAACCACGAAGCAATGGGTTGCTGGCATGGCCCGAAGTCGCGCAATATCCCGGCGCGGGCTTTGGAGATGAAGGCAAGATGGCCGAAGTCTTCGGCGTAGACGACGCCATGATACGAAGGATCAGGCTCGGTGAAGTTGGGGAAGCGTCCGCTTTTTCTCCAGTTGAATGCGCCTTTATCCACGATCACGCCGCCAATGGACGTTCCATGCCCGCCGATGAATTTCGTCGTGGAATGAGTCACGATGTCCGCGCCCCATTCGAAGGGACGGCAGAGATACGGCGTGGCGAAGGTGTTGTCGATCATCAGGGGGATGCCGTGTTCGTTTGCGATGGCTGCGACTTCTTCAAACGGGAAGATATTGCCCAGCGGATTGCTGATGGTTTCACCGTAAATGATTTTCGTGTTGGGTTGAATGGCGCGGCGGAAGTTTTCGGGGTCTTTCGGGTCGACGAGGGTAACCGTGATTCCAAGACGCGGGAAGGTGTATTTGAATTGGGTGACTGTTCCGCCGTAAAGCGTGGCCGTGGATACGATATGATCGCCCGCCTGACAGAGGGTGAGGATGGCGGTCATTTGCGCGGCGTGGCCTGATGACACTTCCAACGCGCCGACTCCGCCCTCAAGACTTGCCATGCGCGTCTCGAAGACATTCGTCGTCGGGTTGGAAATGCGGGTGTAGATGTTGCCCGTTTCCTGCAGGGCAAAGAGCCGCGACGCCCTCTCCGTGCTTTGCAGATCATACGCGGAAGTCTGATAGATGGGAACGGCCTTGCTTCCCGTTGCGGGGTCGGATGTGAATCCCTCGTGGAGTTGGCGGGTGGCGAACCCGAATTTGCGATCCGTGTTCATGAGACCTCTTTGGGTTGTGGATTAAAACACCCCACATTCCCTTTTTTGTGGAGAAAATTTCTTTAAGAAACAATCTCTTACGGAATATCATTCGGGTCATAGGGTGTGACTTGATAGACGTAATAATTCAGCCAGTTGGAGTAAAGCAGGTTGGCGTGTCCGCGCCAACGGACGTTTGGCGTTTGGGATGGGTCGCCGTTGGGATAATAGTTTTTCGGAACGTGAATCGGCAGTCCCTTGTTTACGTCGCGGTCATATTCGGTCTTGAGTGTGAGCGGATCGTATTCCGAATGGCCGGTGATGAAGATATGACGTCCATCTCTTGAGCCGACGATGTAGACGCCTGCCTCGTCCGACTCGGCCAGGATTTGAAGGTCGTTCACCTGCTCCACATCTGCGCGGCGGATCTCGGTGTGGCGCGAGTGCGGAGCGAGGAAAATATCGTCGAATCCGCGAAGCAGGCTTTCGGTTGGAAAAAGGACGCGGTGCTCGAAGACTCCGAACATCTTGTTGGGGAGATTGTATTTCGGAATCCCGTATCGGTGGTAAAGCCCTGCCTGCGCTCCCCAGCAAATGTAAAACGTGGATTCCACGTTTGTTTCAGCCCAATCGAAGATGCGCGTGAGTTCGTTCCAGTACTCCACCTCTTCGAAGGACATCTGCTCGACAGGCGCGCCGGTGACGATCAGGCCGTCGAATTTTTCGCTTTTGATTTCATCGAAGGTGGCATAGTGATTGAGCAAATGATCGGCATCGGTGTTTTTGGATTCGTAGGTGGCCGTATGCAGCAGCGTAACCTCAACTTGAAGCGCGGAATTGGAAAGCAGGCGCAGGAGTTGCGTTTCGGTTGCGATCTTGGTGGGCATGAGATTGAGAATCGCAACGCGCAGGGCGCGGATGTCCTGATGCATGGCGCGGTCTTCATCCATGATGAAGATGTTTTCGCGTTCCAGGGTGGCGCGGGCGGGGAGGGTGTTGGGAATTTTTACGGGCATGGTTTTACAAGGATAAAGGATGAAGAATAAAAATTCATCCTTCATCCTTCCGCCTTCATCTTTATGAATTGAGCGCCTGATCCAGGTCCCAGAGAATGTCATCGATATCTTCGAGGCCGATGCTCAAGCGGACAAAGTCCGGGCTGACGCCGGCGGTGGCTTGTTGTTCCGCGGTCAACTGGCTGTGTGTGGTGGATGCGGGATGAATCGCAAGGCTGCGCGCATCGCCCACATTCGCAAGGTGGCTGAAGAGTTGCAGGCTGTCGATGAACTTCCTGCCTGCTTCCACTCCGCCTTTGATTCCGAATCCGAGGATCGCGCCCGCGCCTTTGGGCAAATATCGTTTCGCGCGTTCGTGATCGGGATGGCTCTTGAGTCCGGGGTATGTAACCCAGCTGACTTTCGGATGGTCTTCGAGATATTCGGCCACCGCCTGTGCGTTCTGCACATGACGCTCCATGCGGATGCTGAGAGTCTCGATGCCTTGAATGGTTTGCCATGAATTGAACGGAGACTGGCACGCGCCGATATCACGCAGGACATGCACGCGGGCTTTGATGGCGAACGGCGGCAGGCCAACACCGGTCAATGTGGAATACACCAGCCCATGATACGAAGGATCGGGCGTGTTGAAATTCTCGAACTTGCCATTGCTCCAATCATAGTTGCCGCCGTCGACAATGATGCCGCCGATGGAGGTGCCGTGTCCGCCGATGCATTTGGTGGTGGAATGGGTGACGACATGCGCGCCCCATTCGAACGGGCGGAAAAGATACGGCGTGGCGAAGGTGTTGTCGATGAACAGGATCAGTTGGCGCTTCTTTGCGATCTCCGCAACTTCCTCGATCGGGAACACGGCAATATCGGGATTGCCCAGCGTCTCGCCGTATAGAATCTTTGTGTTGGGCTTGATCGCCGCCTCGAAATTCTTCGGGTCGGTTGGGTCCACAAACGTAACTTCGATTCCGAGTTTGGGCAGGGTGTACGCGAACTGGTTGTACGTCCCGCCATACAAACGTGACGATGAAACGATATGGTCGCCGGCGTTGAGCAGGGTGAAGATCGCCTGCGCCTGCGCGGCATGACCCGAACTCGCGGCCAGCGCGGCCACGCCGCCTTCGAGCGCGGCAATGCGTTGTTCGAGCACATCGGTGGTGGGGTTCATCAGGCGGGTGTAGATGTTTCCCAGTTCCTTCAATGCGAACAGATTGGCGGCATGTTCCGTGTTGCGGAACTGATAGCTCGTTGTTTGATACAACGGCACGGCGCGACTTCCCGTTGTGGGGTCGGGCGCGTATCCCGCGTGTAACTGGCGGGTGGCGAAACCTAACGATCGTTCTGTGATTGCGGTCATTTGAATCTCCTCTTGAATATGATGTATCCGCCCGTCAGAAGAGATAAAAAAATACCTCTTCTGAAAGTACAAGAAGAGGCATGCGTCCATACCGTCCTCTCATCTTCCAGTGTTTGAATGACATTGCCATTCACTGTCGGAGTTGGCACCATGACTTTCGCCTGGTTGCCGAGACTTCAAAGGGCCGTTCCCTCGGTCTCTCTGGATAAGAGCGAATATTTAATTTCGCGGTTTATATCACGGCAATCGAAAATATGTCAAGGGTTTTTGTACGTCAACATTCATGTTGCCGTTTCATTGCGCGGGATGAATCATGCGGCCCGTTACAACAAGCCTTCATGCGCCAGCAGTTCCGCATTGTAAATCGACGCGCCCGCCGCGCCGCGAATCGTATTATGCGATAACACAACGAACTTAAGATCAAGAATAGGATCGCGCCTTAATCGGCCGACTACGGTCGTCATGCCGTTTCCGGTTAATCGGTCGAGTCGCGGCTGGGGCCTGTCCGCTTCTTCTCTCACGCTGATAACGGGTCGCGGCGACGAGGGCAGATTCTGCGCCAACGACGGTCCCGCGTACTCGCGCAACACGCGCGCGGCTTCCTCCGGGCTGGTACGATTATCCAATTGGACGCTCACGCACACGGTATGACCGTCAATCACCGCCACGCGATTCGTGTGGACGCTGAATCGAATATCCGCCATTTCGATTTTTCCATTGTTCAATTTGCCGAGCATCTTGCGCGGTTCCCATTCCACCTTTTCCTCTTCGCCGCCATTGCCCACGTTGGGGATGACGTTGTCCATGATGTCGAGTGACGGTACGCCGGGATACCCCGCGCCGGAAAGAGCCTGCAACGACACCGCAAAAACTTTTTTCACGCCGAACGCATCGTCGAGCGCCTTCAACACAACTGTGAGTCCCGTGCTGGTGCAATTTGGATTGGTGACGATGCATCCGCTCCAGTTTTTGTTGACGCGTTGCTGTTTGACGAGATGAATGTGATCTGCATTGATTTCGGGAAGCAAAAGCGGAACATCCTCGCCGCGACGATACGAAGACGCATTGGAACAAACCGCCGATCCCGCTTTTGCAAATTGCGGTTCGAGTTCGTTTGCGATTTCGGTGTGAAGCGCGGAGAAAACGATTTTTGCCTGCACCGATTCGGTATTTGCGGGGACGATGATCATATCCTTTGCATACTCCGGCATGGGCGTATCCAACACCCAGCGGGTTGCCTGCGAATATTTTTGTCCCGCAGAACGATCCGATGCGGCGATGGCAACGACCTTGAACCAGGGATGGTTATCGAGCAGGGAAATGAACCGCTGACCGACGGAGCCCGTCGCGCCAAGTACGGCTACGGGGATGGGGGATGGGGGCATGGGAAAGACTCCTTTTTATTGTTGAAAAGTTTAAAAGGTTTGCAGGTTGAAGGCGGCAAAATGTCGAGAATTTCAACTTTCCACCTTCAAACATTCAAACCTGTAACCATTAATTCACGATCAACTCATGCAACGCCTTCACCGCGTTTTCCGTATCCGTCGTATCCACAACGAGACTGATGGATACTTCGGACGAACCCTGCGCGATGGCGAGGACGTTGACGTTGTGACTGCCGAGTTTGCTGAAGACCTGGCCCGAAACGCCGGGCGTGTGCCGCATCCCCGCGCCAACGACGGTGATGATCGAAACATCGTCGGTGGCCCAGACGCGGTCAATGTCTTCATCGGCGATTTCAGAGGCGAAGGCTTGTTCGAGCGCGGATAAAACCATGGGCGAAAGTTCAGACGGCACGGCGAAACAAATCGACTGCTCTGAAGATGCCTGTGTAATGAGCGGCACACTGGTCTTTGTGGAGGCCACCGCGCCAAACGCCCGCGCCGCCACGCCGGGGACGCCCAGCATACCGCGCCCTTCGATGGTGATCAACCTCTGTTTGCGGATGGCCGTCACGGCTTTGACGACTTTTCCATCCACCTTTCCGTTACTTTTTACGCTCGCAACCAGCCGCGTGCCCGGGTGACTCGGGTTGAATGTGTTGCAAATACGCAGTCCGATACCGGCATCCAGCACAGGGCGGATGGTTTTGGGATGCAAGACCTTCGCGCCATAATAAGCCAGTTCCGCAATTTCGTTGTAGCCGATCTCAGGCAGTGTAATTGCTTTTGATTCAATGCGCGGATCGGTGGTCATGATGCCGTCCACGTCCGTCCAGATCCATACATCGTCGGCGGGGAGGACGGAACCGATGATGGCGGCAGAGTAATCGCTTCCACCGCGGCCCAATGTGGTGATCGCGCCTTCGGGTGTGGCGCCGATGAAGCCGGTGGTAATGGGGACGATGCCGTCGTCGAGCAATGGATTTAACGATGCCCGCGTCTTTTCGATTGTGACCTTGAAATCGGGATGCGCGTTTTGAAAATGATCGTTGGTGACGACGAACCCGGTCGACTCGACGGTTTTGGCCTTGATCCCCGCGTCGTTGACGACCGCTCCCAGCAGGCGGAGACTCATCCGTTCGCCCAGCGACGCCACGGCATCCATTGCGCGGGGGCTGGCTTCGCCAAGCACAGCCATTGCATTGCACAGATTCACAAACGAGAGAATCAGCGCGTCGATTTCCTGTTTCGCTTCCTCGCGCAGACTCTCGTCTTCGACAAGCGTGTTCAGGGTGTCGAAGTGTTTCGCCCTCAGCGCAGATTCGGACTCTCGAAGCGTATCCACCGTCCCTTGCGAAGCGGAAGCGGCGGAGTCCAGCAACAGATTCGTCACGCCGGACATGGCCGACGTCACCACGACGACTCTCGCCCAATCCCTTTTCGCATCCTGAATGATCTGCACGGCGCTTTTCAGCGCATCCGCCGACCCAACGGATGTCCCTCCAAATTTCATCACAAGCGTTTTTTGTTCCGGCATGACCTTCTCCTTGACGTCAAGATAAAAAAAACGCCCCACGTTTCCGTGAGGCGTTGTGCGTTTTGAGTGGCCTTTCGTTTTCGGCTACTTCCTTCTTCCAAGCACAAATACCTCACGGTTTTTACCGGAGGTGGTGGTCATGTTCATGGTGCCGAAACAATACTGCGTGTGCTTGTTCATAATTGGGCGGTATTCTATGCGATGGGTCGGGGTTATGTCAAGGGGAAATTTCAAATCGATTTACGCTCCTGTGTAAGAAACGAACCCGCCTCACGGTCAATGATGATGAAACCCGATGGCAAAAAGAATCGTTTTGTGTCATAATGGGTTTGCCCGCGCGTATCGAAACGAACGCGACGGAGTTAACACTATCAACCAATTTAACCCAGGGCACACACATCAGGGGAGCAGTGCCTACCCGGACTCTACCTATTCGGAGGGTACCATGTCAACCACAACTGTTTCCACCATTTCTTCACCCAGAAAAAAGGTGACCACGCTTACGTTCCGCCAGAAGAAGGAACGCGGCGAGCCGATCACCATGTTAACCGCCTATGACTATCCCACCGCACTGGCGATAGACAAGGCAGGTATCGATTCCATTCTCGTCGGCGATTCGCTGGCGATGGTGGTGTTGGGTTACGAAAACACCCTGCCCGTCACCATGGAGGAGATGCTTCATCACGCCCGCGCCGTTTCGCGCGGCGCAAAGAGCGCGTTGTTGATCGGCGATATGCCGTTTATGTCGTACCAGGTTTCGGCGGACGATGCGCTTCGTAACGCGGGGCGTTTCCTGCAACAAGCCGGCATGGACGCGGTCAAACTCGAAGGCGGGCGCGAGCGCGCGGATGCGGTTCGCGCCATTGTCGGCGCGGGCATCCCGGTGATGGGGCATCTCGGACTCACGCCGCAGTCGGTGCATCAACTTGGCGGATTCCGCGCGCAGGGAAAAACAGCGTCAGCGGCGAAGCGACTTCTTGAAGACGCGCACATCCTCGAAGAAGCGGGATGTTTCGGCATCGCGCTTGAATCTGTCCCCGCGCGGCTGGCGGAATTCATCTCCAAACAAATTTCCATTCCCACCATCGGCATCGGCGCGGGTGTGGGGTGCGACGGGCAGGTGCTGGTCACGCATGATCTGCTCGGTCTTTTTGACCGCTTCACGCCGAAGTTTGTCAAGAAGTATGCAAACATCCACGAAACGATGAACAAGGCATTCGCCGAATATGTCGATGATGTGGAGACCAAACGCTTTCCCGCAGTCGAGCATACGGTTGAGATGAGCGATGAGGAATGGGCTGAGTTTATAAAGTGACCGTTGGTCGAGTAGGCGGCGGGTCTCGATACGGGCAATTGTCCTACTCGACCACCGCCGCCATATCGAGACCAACAGTGACAAGTGAGCATAAAATGAAAAGTGAAATCTTATTAGTAGGCACAGGCGCATTAGCCACTTTATTCGCGGCGCGGATGAGCGAAGCGGGTCATTCCGTTCACATGCTGGGCACATGGAAACATGGCCTGGACGCGTTGAAGCAAAACGGCGCGCGCATTATGGACGCGAACGGAAACGAACGCGCGTACAAAGTCCATGCGACGGATGATCCGCGCGAGGTGGGCGGCGCGAAGTACGCGCTGGTGCTGGTCAAATCATGGCAGACGGAACGCGCCGCGCATCAGTTGAAAGAGTCGCTTGCAGATGACGGACTGGCCGTGACCCTGCAAAACGGACTTGGAAACAAGGAGACGCTCATACGCGACCTGGGACCTGGTCGGGTTGCATTGGGCATTACCACCACCGGAGCGACTCTGCTTGGGCCGGGATTGGTAAAAGTTGGCGGGGAGGGAGTCATCTCACTCGAGGGGAATCAGGCTCTCGGTCCGCTTGAAGCGGCTCTTCGTTCCTCCAATTTCAATTTGCAGATCGTGGACGACGCGCAGTCGTTGATCTGGGGCAAACTCGTCATCAATGCCGCGATCAACCCGTTGACGGCGTTACTACGCGTGCCAAACGGCGAGTTATTGTCGCGACCGAATGCACGCAGGATGATGGCGTCGCTGGCGCGCGAGACAGCGGATGTGGCGGCGGCGGAACGCGTGCATTTGCCGTTCAGCAATCCCGTCAGCGCGGCGGAGGACGTGGCGCGGAAGACGGCGTTGAATCACTCGTCGATGTTTCAGGATGTGCGCCGCGGCGCGCCAACCGAGATCGATGCGATTTGCGGCGCGGTGACAAGGCGCGCGGAGGCGCATGGAATCTCCGCTCCGTACAACCGCGCCTGCTGGAAGTTGATCCGCGCTTCGGTGAGGCATGCTTAGTCAAATCCATCGCTTTGGGTAATGCTAAAAACTTAACGCAAAGACGCCAAGTCGCCAGGATTTTTCCTTGGCGTCTTGGCGTTAAAAAATCCCCGCAAAAAGGGTGACTTTCATCCGCAATACTTTGTGATTTCGTTTCTATCCGCTGTTAATTCCGCATGGTAAGATAAAAGAAACTCAGTACTCACAAGTTTACATTGGAGTGCGGACTTCAGTCCGCTTTTGCCGAGGAAAATAGCAGACTGAAGTCTGCGCTCCGCGCAATCTGTGATGTGCTGAAACTTTATCTGTTGGAGGTTTCTGCCATGCGGAAATTGTCTTTAATACTGTTGTTGGGGGTGTTTTTTGTTTTCCCAAATTTTGTTTCCGCCCAATCCACCCCGACGCTGGTCAATGTCAGCGTGCAGTTGTGGCCGGAATACGACCAGCCCAGCATGCTGGTCATCACCGATTTTGAAGTGACGGCTGGCGCGTCCCTGCCGGCCACATTAACCTTTCGGATTCCCAGCGACGCAAATTTGATCGCTGTTGCAAACTATACCGCGGATGGCAACCTTGCCAACGCCCCATTCGAAGGCCCAACCGATGACGGAGAATGGCAATCCTTCACCGTCACATTGGACTCCCGCGCCGGGCGATTCGAGTATTACCAGCCTCTCACCCGCAACGGCGAACAGCGACTGTTTTCCTATTTATGGGACGGTTCGTATGCGGTGGACGCATTCGACATTCGCGTGCTCGAACCGTTGGATGTCTCCTTGCTTGTCACCACTCCAAAACTTGAATCCATCGAACAGCAGAAGGAACTGAAATATTTTCGCGGCGAACCGGTCAAACTTGCCGCCGGCGAGCAATTTGCCTTGAACCTCGAATACAAAAAAACATCCGACGCGTTGATCGCCTCGCCGCAGGGGGTTCAGCCTGTTGCGCCGGTGGATGAAAACACGCCGGGCCGCGTATCGTTGAACAACACCCTGCCATATTTGATTGGCGGCCTGGGCGTGATTCTGATCGTCGGCGGGTTGGTCTATTACCTGAAATCGGATAACACGGGCGGGAAAAAATCCCGCGCAAAACGCCGCGCCATTGTCGATGCCGAAGAAAGCGAAAGCGGTGTCTATTGCGCCCAATGTGGAACGCGCGCCCGCGCCGGGGATCGCTTTTGCCGAACCTGCGGCGCGAGGTTGAGACGTCAGGAAGAGTAATGTGAATCCGCCTTCCCTTATCACCATTTACTTTTTCTACGGCCTTGCTTTTTTCAGCATGGGCCTGCTTGTGGCAATGGAAGGCGGGCGCTCCACCGATGCAAGACTTCGCATCGCCTTGCGTCCGCTGGCGGGATTTGGGCTGGTGCATGCGGCGCACGAATGGCTGAGCATGTTCAACGCAATGGGTCACATCAGTGCAAACGCGCAAATCCTCGTTTCCTTTGTATCCCTGACCCTGCTGGCATTTTCCTTTTTGTCGCTGGCCGCTTTCGGCGCGTATCTCGTGCTGGGGAGTGAATCCACGTGGCGCGTCAGCCTTATCATTCCGCTGGGGCTCGAAGCCATATGGGTCTTTGGCCTGCTTTCCTTCAAGGGGGAATATGCAAGGCCCGATCTCCTGATCATTGCCGATGTGTGGACGCGCTATTCGATCGCCATTCCGGCCGGCTTGCTGGCCGCGGCCGGGCTGGTTGTTCAACAACGCGCATTTCGCCGCGCCGGCCTGGTGAAGTTTGGCCGCGATAGTTTGTGGGCGTCGGTGGCGTTTGGCTGGTATGGTCTTGTGGGACAGTTGATCACCCAGCCGAGTCTGCTGCCGCCCTCCACTTTTCTAAACACCGAACTATTTATCGATCTATTCGGTTTCCCAATTCAACTGCTTCGGGCTGTCACCGCGATCTTTGCGTCTGTTTTCGTGATTCGTTTTTTGCGCGCCTTCCAGGTGCAAAGCGACCGCAAGATCGCCGAATTGCAGGATGCGCGATTGCACGAGTCGCAACAGCGCGAGCAACTACGCGCGGAACTTTTTCGCAAAGTCGTCGGCGCGCAGGAATCGGAACGCCAGCGTATCGCCCGCGACCTGCACGACGAAACCGGCCAGTAGCTCACGGCCATCGGCATGGGTCTGCGCGGCCTTTCGGATGAAGTCAACGAAAAGAGA
>JACPVD010000140.1 GCA_016191895.1 Chloroflexota bacterium
ATTGGAAAAAAACCGAAAAACAACGAAATGATGAAAGCCATGGGATTCTCCTTTTTTATTTTATCCGTCCTGAGCGCGGCTGGTCGAGTTTATCGAGACCCAGTCGAAGGACAGTGTTATGCATATCCAACTCGCGCGCTTCGACTACGCTCAGCGCGGAGAAGTTACTTCTGAAAAATCAAACGCGTTCTCTCGACACGCGCGGTTTCAGGTTCGATGCCTAAAACAGATAACACTTCTTCGGGGCGGCCGGTTGCGCCCTCCCGCGCCGCAAGGGTCATCCGCAGCCAGACTTCTCCATTTGCATTTGTCACCACGCTCAACATCTCGATCAATGGACGCAGGTCGTAGGACTTTCCGCGGCGTTCGCGGGGAAGGGATTCGGACATCATCAACCCGCCAGCCTTTCGCGTCAGATCGGACCCGTCAACGGGTTCCGTCAAATGGACATGGTACGCCGCTGAAAGCGTTTGCGTCTGCAAGGCAGGCTCGCGTTCGTCCACAGTCTCCACGTTGAGGATGCGAATGTCAACGGGCAGGCTGTCTTTCAATCGGGAGGCGATCTCTTCGGTTGGAATGTCGTCGTTGAATCGCGCATCCAACACTTCCGCGATGGACGAGAATCCAAGCGGCAGGGCAGATGCGAGGCTGATTCTCGGCTGGGGGTGGAATCCCTGCGAATAGGCAAGCGGCAGTTCGGCGCGTCGCATGGCGCGTTCCCACAGGCGGTGCAGGTCGAGATGGCCGGTGTAGCGAAGAGCCCCTTCTTTTGCAAACGTAATTCGCGCGCGCATGTTACTTCGCTTCCGACTCGATCGATTTCAGCCAGCGGTGGATTTCCGCGCTGACTCTGCGATACGGCTTGTAGGTCTGTTCCGCAATGCGATGGAACAGGTCGTGATCCAGGCATTGATTGTGGGAAAGCTTTTCGAGCGCGGCGATAATACTGGCAAAGGCTGCGAGTTCCTGCTCGATGATGTCGTCCAGGCTGATGTTTTTATATTTATCGATCGCAAGGCGGTTACGTTCTTCTGTTTTGACAAGCGGCGATTCGTAGTCGGGATAATCGTTCAGCCGGCAGAAATTCTCCAGGGACGTGTGCGATGCGCAGGGCGCGTGGGTCTCTCCGTGCAACACTTCGTTGAGGCGGTCGGCGATGAACTGTTCGCGGGTCAACGTATCGGCCAGCAGGTCTTTAATGGAGAGATTGCCCCAAACACCGGTCATCGTCAACTGGCGGGCAAACCCCACGCGGTTGACAAGGTTTTCGAATTTATCCCGCTCATTAAACAAGCGGTTGAGAAAGGTCAATTTATCCACTGCGCTCAATCCCCCGCAACCGATAATTGATCACTGATCATCGTTAACTGGTTACTTCCCATTTTTCCCGGGCTCTTCACGTCCGGGCACTTCCAGCCCTCGCCGGGATTCTCGCGGCGCAGGTCCGCAAAGGTCGGCAGGATGCCGCAGGCATAACAATTCAAACGGCAGTCCACACGGATCTGTCCTTCGAGGGATTGGCGGAAATCCTGGAACAGGAAGTTCTTGCGCACAGCGGTGGTGATGTGTTCCCATGGAAACACTTCGTCGGTGCGGCGCTGGCGGTGCGTGTAAAAGGCCGGGTCGAGACCGTGTTCCTCAAAGGCGGGAAGCCATGCCTCTTGTTTTTTCGCTTCGTCCCATGCGTCGAATTTTGCGCCGTTCTTCCAGGCCGTATAGATCACTTCGGACATTCTACGGTCGCCGCGCGAAAGCCATGCCTCGAGCAGGGTGTCTTCGGGCTTTGTCCAACTGAGTTTGATGCTTTTATCCTTCATCAACTGGCGTTTGAGCAGGGCCTGTTTTTCGAGAATATTCTCTTTTGTGTCGCATGAAACCCACTGGAAAGGAGTCTGTGGTTTCGGCACGAAGGTGCTCACGCCCACGTTTAACTTGATTCGCCAGCCCGCAGCTTTGCGCCCCTCGTCAATGACGCGCCGGCACAGGTCAACGATGGCCTGCACGTCTTCGATCGTTTCGCTGGGATGGCCGATCATGAAATACAGTTTTACGGTTGTCCAGCCGCGTTGGTAAATATCGCGCGTGGTGTTGATGATATCTTCGTCGGGAATGAACTTGTTGATGATGCGGCGCATCCGTTCGCTGGCGGCTTCGGGCGCGAGGGTAAACCCGGCCGAACGATGTTGTTTCAATTTGTCCATCAGGTCGATGGAGACGGATTCGATTCTCAGGGACGGAAGCGAGATGGTCAACTTGCGGCCTTCGAAGCGTTTGCTGATCGCGTCCACCAACTCGCCGACATGGGTGTAATCAGAGGAAGAGAGCGACATCAACGCAAGTTCTTCGAACCCCGTTGCGCGGATCGCCTCGTCGGCCGCATCCACCACCTCTTGAACGCTTCTCTCTCTAACGGGACGGGTGATCATCCCTGCCTGGCAGAATCGGCATCCCCGGGTACACCCACGCATGATCTCCACCGACACACGGTTGTGGACGACTTCGATATTCGGCACGACGAACTTGACCGGCGGCGGGAGGAGTTTGGCAACGATGCGCTTGTTTACCACTTTGGGCACATCGGGAATGATGGGTTGGGTATGGGCGACTGTCTCATCTTCGAGATAGGTGGTTTCGTAGAATTGGGGTACGTAGACGCCGGGGATTTGGGCAAGTTCAAAGAGTAAGGATTTGCGGTCGAAGGTCGAAGGTCGAAGGTTGCCACTGACTTTTAGCTTTTGACCTTTGACTCTTTGTACAACATCGATCACATCATGGATGACTTCCTCGCCTTCGCCGATGATGAATGCGTCGATGAAGGCGTGCATCGGCTCGGGGTTGGTGGCGGAATGTCCGCCGGCGATGATGATCGGGTGCGACTCATCCCGGTCCGCCGCGCGGACGGGGATGCCGGCAAGGTCGAGGATGTTGAGGGCGTTTGTGTAGAGAGTCTCGTAGGGGAGGGTAAAGCCGATTAAGTCGAAGCAGGCCAGGGGTCGTTTGGATTCGAGCGCGTAGAGCGGAATCCCGTTTTCGCGCATCAAGGCTTCCATGTCCGTCCACGGGGCGTAGGCGCGTTCGGCCAGCGCATCTTCGCGTTGGTTTACCTGATCGTAGAGGATCTTGATGCCGACGTTCGAGATGCCGATATCATAAATATCGGGAAAGACAAAGGCAACGCGGGTTTGGGCTTTGTGCCAATCCTTGATGATGCTGTTAAGTTCGCCGCCCACATAGCGGCCGGGTTTCTGTACCTTTAAGAGAATACGGTCGAGTTTGGTTTCGATTTCCTGCGGGGTTAGCATGCGCGGGATTATACTAGAGTTGGAAAACAAACAGACCGGGATTTTGTGCCCGGTCTGTTTGTTGAATCAGCCTTGGTGCAGTGCAACTGCATCAAGAATGGCTATTGCTGTATGTTCGCGGTTTTCCTTGCCTGCATGGATTCCCGTCCCCAGAGCCAAAGGGCGCCGAGGCCGAGGAGCATAATGAGCAGGCCAAGCAACCAGCCAAAGACCGGCAGGGCGATCAATGGGGCAACGATGATCACGCCGAGCAGGAGCGGCCAGATTTTGTGTTCAGCCAAAGCGGGGTTGAATCGGGCGAGGATCAACTTTCCGCCGAGCCAGGCCACGACGATCTTCGTCAAGTACGCGGTGACCAACACGAAACCGACAATCAATGCGAAGATGGCGAGAATCCCGACCCAGACGATCGTGCCGCTGATGCCGCCGAGGGTGAGCGTCCCAAAAAGTACCGCGCCGATGATGACCGCAACGAAGACGACAAGCAGGGCAAAGAAGAAGCCCGCGTACGACACCACTCCCCACCCGATGGATGCGGCGGGAGCGGATTGCACTTTCTCCATGATTCCTTTCATGAAGGAGGGGGCGAGCCAGCCGAGCAAAAGGCCGAATAAAACGAGGGTAACGATTGTTCGGAGTAAATCGAACACCCAGTTTGTCGCGATTTGCGCCGGGGTCAGTTTAACTTCCACTGCATGAGGCGTGACAACAGGTTCCTTGCGCGTTACCTTTCCATCGACTGCGCCTTCCGGAATCTTGATGTCCCTGGAAAGGGTGTACTCAAGGTTGCCGTGAATCTTTGCGCCTTCGGCAATGGTGAACCCCGGCTTTACCTGCGGGAAGGAAATTTCCGTGTCTGGCATGAACATGGACGGCGACGGGCCGCTTTCCTCGGGATTGCCGACTTCAGCCTGGACGTTTCCGCCAATTTCGCCATGCAGTTCCATCGCGCCGACACCTGCGAACATGTCGTCGGCCACGTTACCCTGAATCAGCGCCTGTGCCGCACCAACGACGAGATCGCCTCCAACGACGCTATCCTCCTTTGTTTCGAGGCTTGCGCCTGCTGCAACCAGGTCCCCGCCGATGGACGCAGACTCCCCAACCTGCAAAACCGCGCCGGCGATGCGGGCGTCATCAGTGACTGTGCCGTAGACACCGATGCTTTGCCCGGCGGCGATCAGGTCGCCTTCCACGGTGCCGTTGATGGTGATGTTTGTGCCGAATACAACCAGGTCGCCTTTGATGGTTCCTTCCAACACGAAACTGTTGGCGGTGACGTACACATCGTCTTCGATGGTCTCATCTGCCTCGATAACGATGGTCTCACCCGATCGCCCGTCGAAGGCCAGTGCGGGCGTGGCAAATGTCGCGCTCAGCAGCGCGATCAGGGAAAAAACGGCTAGAAACTTGTATGTGGTTTTCATTATCATTCTCCTGTATGAAAAAACTTCCTAAGAGCGTTTCTTAAGTCCAATTCCGAGACAACAAACTGGGGTGTGGGGTGTTGTGGGCGCGCGAAGCGCGCCCACAACACCCCACATTCCCTTTTTTGTGGAGGAAATTTCTTTAAGAAACAGTCTCTAAGGCTGACTACGATTCCTGTACCTGGGAAGTTTCTTCATTCACTCAAAACTTTTGTCCTATTCTGGTCCTATTGCTTGTTGATCGGTTTGACCGCCCGGAATCGACGGGTGATTCCCGATTTGAGCAGTTTCGCCGCCTCGAGATGACCGGCTTCGGTTGCCATATCTACGGGGTTTTTCCCGTTTTTACTGCGAATGCTGAGGTCTGCGCCGCTAAACAGGAGCGAGCGGATGATCTCCACGTTCCCGTTTTGTGCGGCGGCATGCAGGGGGGTGAATCCGCCTTGCTCGCGAACATTTGGGTCGGCGCGATGGCTGAGGAGGAGGATTACGATATGCGCATGTCCGGCCGCGGTCGCCGATTGAATGGGGGTTGCCATCAGCGGATTTTTTGACGGCGAGTTGATCGGCGCGCCGGCTTTAATCAGGTATTCGGCTGTATCAATGTGACCAAAAAAACAGGCCAGGCCCAACGGCTGGAATCCGTCACTGGCATAGGCATTGACGAGAGCGGCATCCCGTGCCAAATGACGGATGACCTGACTGGTTCTCCCCATGGCGGCGGCTTCGAAGATATTGAGGCTCCCGGCTTTTTCCGTGAGGAATTCTGCGATTGCCGCGTGCTGGTGATAGATAGCGACCATGACCGGACCGAGGCCATTCTCTTTTGTATAGATCAAGTCCGGGTCGGCGGCAATAAGGCGTTTGACCTCGACCAGTTTCCCTTGTCTGACGGCATCGAATAATTCCTTGCTCATGATGGCTGTCTCCCGTTGCAGTTTATTTCAAATAGTATACTGCAATTTGCAGGGCGATACGCGGGTTATCGGGGTATCTATAATCACGGTTGAGCATGACAATGACCGATAGATGCTGTGAAGGGAAACGGACGTAATCGGAATTAAATCCGAGCCACGAACCGGAATGTGCCGCATAGAATTCGCCGTTCCATTCCTCGAGTTCCCAACCAAAACCATAAGGTTCCCTGCTCCCATCGTTCAACTCCGCCGGAGTGAATGCCAGTTGAAGCGTTTCCAGCGAAACAAGTTGATTTGTGTAAAGCATCTCGTCGTAAATTGCCATGTCTTCCAAAGTAGTGTAAATGGAACCGGAGCCGTATAGATTATCGAGATCGTCGCCTGGGTAGGCTTCGGGCTCGCCGCCTTCGAGCGTGTAACTCATCGCTACAAGCGGGTCGGCGCGGCGTTCTTCGTTTGGAAGCGAAAACGTATTTTTCATCCCAAGCGGATCGAAAATACGCGTTTGCATGAACTCGGGGAATTTTTGTCCGGAGGCCCGTTCCATGACAACCGCAAGCAATTCATAGCCGGGGTTGCTGTATTTAAATTTTTCGCCGGGTCGTGATGGAGGTTCCTGCATTTGGG
>JACPVD010000141.1 GCA_016191895.1 Chloroflexota bacterium
ATTCCCACCCAAATTGCGGGAATTCTGGATAAATTAAGCAACCATGAGCCTGTTTCATACCGCCTGGATGTGCATGGCGCGGAAAAGGACGATGATCATCGCATCCATTTCGACCCGGAGAATATTTTTCCCGGTATTGCAAAACTCGTCGGCAAACTCAAACGACCAAAGTTTTTGCCGATCATCTCCTCGGTGGTACTGGCGCAGGCATTGATCAAACGCAGTGAAGGCTCGGTGGATGGTTTCGTAATCGAGGGACCCACTGCCGGGGGACACAACGCCCCGCCAAGAGGCGCGGTTAACTTGAATGAAAAGGGGGAGCCGATCTATGGCGAAAAAGACGCGGTGGATCTCGAAAAGATGAAACTCCTGGGATTGCCTTTCTGGCTTGCGGGAGGGTACGGAAATCCGAAACAGGTGCAGGCGGCGCTGGAAGCCGGCGCGGCGGGCGTGCAGGTGGGTACGGCATTCTCGCTGTGCGAAGAATCCGGTATGAGAGACGATCTAAAAGAGAGGCTGATACGCAAGGTTTTGAGCGAGGAAGCGCAGGTATTCACCAGCCCCCTTGCGTCGCCAACCGGCTTCCCCTTCAAGGTGGCGCAATTGGAAGGCACGCTTTCAGAACCGGATGCATACGAAATGCGCAATCGAATATGCGATCTCGGTTTTCTGCGCATCCTGTACAAAAGGGACAACGGCACGGTCGGTTATCGTTGCGCCGCGGAACCGGTGGATGCTTTTGTAAAAAAGGGCGGCGCGGTGGAGGATACCCACAATCGTTCCTGCCTGTGCAACAACCTGACCGCCACCGCCGGCTTTCCCCAGGTCCGCAAGGACGGCTACGTGGAACAACCCATCATAACATCCGGCGACGACCTGGCAGCGGTGGGGCAATTCCTGAAGGAAGGCCGCACCCGTTATTCTGCGGAGGATGTGATCAGATACCTGCTGGGCCCATTTTTACAGACGGGATACGCAACCGCATAATAGCCTGCACGGAAAAAGCGTCGGCAATCAAATTGAATTGATTGCCGACGCTTTTTAAACCGGGCATATCCACGGAAACCTAACGATTCATCCTTGCTTCAAGGTTTTGTTTCACCTGCGGCCATTCCGATTCGATGATGCTGTAAAAGACCGAATCGCGGTAGCGGCCATCGGGGAGGATCATATGGTTGCGCAGGATTCCCTCCTTCTTCGCGCCGATGCGCTCCATCGCCCTTTGCGAGCGTTCGTTGCGCAAGTCGGTTTTGAGTTGAACGCGAATCGCGCCGAGCGTTTCAAACGCATGGCCCAGCAGTAAATACTTGCATTCGGTGTTCACTGCCGTGCGCTGGAATTCGAGTCCGTACCATGTGCCGCCGATCTCGAGGCCGCGATCTTTGGGGGCAATGTTCAGGTAGCGGGTCGCGCCGGCCACCCGCCCGGAAACGAGGTGAATCACCGCAAATGGCAGGTCGGTTCCCTTTTCGCCGCGCGCCATAATATCTTTCACCCATCCGCGCATGTCCTCTTCCGATTCGATTCGCCCGTATAACATAAAGTCCCAAAAGTCCTGTCCCATTCCAATCTCGGCAAGACCCGGGATATGCGCTTCGGTCAACGGCTCAAGACGCGCATGTTTGCCGGTTAACACAACGGGGTTTACTTCCATCATTTCAGCCACTCCTCTTCTGTTTTATCCCGCGTCGGCAGGTAGGGCATCTTTTCACCGGCAATTCCCAAAAAATCCGCAAGCGCGGCGCGCATGGCGGTGCGATCGTCCCACAAATATTCCGTCCTGCCAAAACACATGGATTGTTCGTGTCCTTTTCCGCACGAGACGACAAGGTCGCCTTCCTTTGCAAGCCGCAAAGCGAACTTGATCGCCTCGCCCCGATCCGGGACTCGCCAGAAGGTTTTCCCCTCCCTCCCCCCTTTGGCTCTGGCGCCTGCCGCCATCTCTTCGAGAATGCCATCCAGCGATTCGATTCGCGGGTCTTCAGCAGTTAACACAGACAGGTCGGCCAACTCCATTGAAGTCTCCGCCATCATGCGGCGTTTTTCCTTGTCGCGCAATCCCGCCGAACCAAACACGACGATGACCCTGCCTTTCGTCATTTTTCTTGCGGCCTCAAGCGCAGACTTCAACGCGTTCGGCGTGTGGGCAAAATCGACAATGGCGGTGAAGTCCTGGCCGAGGTTGATAGCTTCCATGCGGCCGGGGATTCCGCCCAGCGATGCGATTCCCTGCGCGGCTGTTTGCGGGTCGATTCCGAGGCCGTAGATCGTCGCCGTTAATGCGGCGAGGCAATTCGAGACGTTGTACGCGCCGACCAGCCCGCTTTTGACTTCCACCCGAAAATCATTCGACGCCGCCGTAAACTCGACTCCCGACGAAGCATATTTCGCATCCTCCGCGCGGACGTCCGCTGAATCCTGCAAACCGTAATTTATCTTGCGCGTTTTGATGAACGAATCCAGGAATTCGAATGAACGGTCGTCGCGATTAAACACAGCTAGTCGCGGATTCCCCGACGGTTTTTCCTTTGTTAATTCCAGGCTGGAGAACAATCTGGCCTTTGCGGCGCGGTAATTCTCGTAACTGCCGTGTTCATCCATATGCTCGTGGGTGATATTCGTGACCACGCCGATGTCGAACTCGCAGGCGTCAACGCGGTGTTGCGCCCAGCCGTGAGACGTGGTCTCAAGCACGACATGCGTCAGGCCCGCTTCGACCATCTGCGCCAGATAACGCTGCACATCATGGGCATCCGGTGTGGTGACGTGAAAGCCGGTATCCAGAATTTCGTCGCCAATCACCGCGTTCACCGTCGAGATCATGCCCGCCTTGATTCCTGCGGCGATGAGAATTTTGTAGATCAGGTTGCTGGTGGTTGTCTTGCCGTCGGTGCCGGTGACGCCGATCACTGTCAGCACACGGCCCGGCCAGTTGTAAAACGAGGCCGCTAAAAAGGTCAGGGCGTGGCGCGGGTTTTCAATTCGTATATAGGGAACGGAGAGTCCGGTCAGGTCCCTTTTCCCGATCACCGCGGATGCGCCGTTGTCGATCGCGCTTTGAATGTAATCATGCCCGTCTGTCGTGCCGCCCCGCATGGCGACAAAAACATCCCCGGGCTTCACAACGCGGTTGTCTATGGCGATGCCGCTGATGGGCAGGTCGGCTATATCGAAGGGCGTACGGGGAAAGGGACGGTCGGCGAATATTTTTTTCAGTGTGTTCATGGGGGGATGGGTAATAAAAAGAAGTTTTAGCGATTGTATCGCTAAAACTTCCCAATTCCAAATCGACATGGCGCAAAATCAGTTACGACGATACAACCTTGATATTGAATTTTTGCGCCGACGTGGCAAGGCGGATGTTGCGCCACAGGATGGTGTACATTTCGACGCCGCGCGAGGTGGTGATGTCGCCGAGATCAACCACCGAGCGCCAGCCAAACCAGTCGTGCAAATATTTATTCACCGAGGCTTTTGCGTCGGCGCTATTGCCGCTGAGAAAGACGGTTGTCTTTTCGCCCAATTTATCGGGGTCGACCATCACATTACAATTGACAGTGTTGAGCGTCTTCACCACAAAAGTGTCGGGGTAGGTGCGCTGGATCTGCTCGCCCAGCGAATCGTCGTTACACACGGTAAGAGTCCAAACCTCGCCGTTGTAATCGAGCGGGTTGGACGTATCGATGAGGATCTTGCCCTTCATATTATCCGCCCCGGCCAGCCGCAGAGCGTTCAGGGTTGCCGCGCCAAGCGTGCAATTGAATATCACATCGCCAAAAGCGGCGGCATTTGCGAACGTTCCAAAGATGGCGTGTTGCGGGTTGGCCTCCTCTTTCGCCCACATGACCGCTTTCGGGTTATCCGCGTCCCGCGACCCCATCATGACCTCGTGCCCGAGGTGTACCAACTTGGAACCGATCGTTTGCCCGGCCAGCCCGGTGCCTAGTACTGCAATTTTCATGACATTGCCTCCAGAGCGCTTTGATTTTTTTATCGGAGATTCTTTTTTCGTGCCATGATCGAATGTCTAAAGTTTACTCGCGTCCTACGGCCTATTATAACAACGAACTGTATCTTCTCAACACATTGGGATGCGGGGCGTTTTGAAAAGACACGCTGAATTCAATAATTGAAGTCCAAAGTCAGGAGACTTTGGACTCGTCGATTAAGGCGCTGTCGCTTCGGCGGCCTGTTTGGTCATCTTCGTCTTCAGCCACTTCAAACGGAAGGTCTCCTCGCGCTCGCGTTCCTCCAACGAACTGACGATGAATTCGATCTGATGCTTATACTGCGGAATGAAGATATGTTGAAGCGCGTTCACGCGCCGCGGGGTCTTGCGCAATTCATTGGCAAGACGCCACACCGCCGCAGTGAGCATGGACAGTTGCGGAATACGCAACAACACTTCGCGAAATGCGTCGCTGGCTTCATCGAGCGCGGCGGATGTATCGCCCGGGCTGTAGGGAAGTTTCGGCGGCTCGCCGCGCGCTTCGATCTGCGGAAGCGCTACGCCCATTACGCCGCGCAGGCGCAGATGCACGTCCACGGTCTTGTCCACCGCCAGCGAAGCCCACTCCACATGATCCGAGCCCATCACAAGGCGGGCTTTCTCCATGGCTTCGTAGGCGGTTGTGAGCAACGCCCAGACTTCCTTTTGGAGAGAATCGGCTTCTTTTGCCACGCGAACCAGTTCACCGGTCAGGGCTTCGCGTTTGCGATCGAGGATCTCATAACCCTCTTTTGCAAAACGCAAATCCTTTTTAAGGCGAATCAGGTTCGTGCGGGTGGGGGCGATATTAATTTGAGGCATCGTCGCCTTTGTAATATATTGCGATCTCGTCGAGCGTGACGCGGGTCAACTCCTTCTTCGGGAGCATGGAGAGAAGTTTCCAGCCAATCTCGAGAGTCCGCTCGATGGTGCGGTTTTCGGTGAAACTCTGGTTGACGAATTCCCGCTCGAACGCGCGTCCGAATTTAAGATATTTCTGGTCCACGTCGCTGAGTTCTTCCTCGCCGATAACGGATGCGAGCGCGCGCACATCCTGGGTTCTGGCGTAGGCGGCATACAACTGCGCGCCCCAACGCGGATGGTCGTCGCGGGTGCGATTCTTGCCGATACCGTCTTTCATTAAGCGCGAGAGGCTCGGCAGAACGGCGACGGGAGGATAGATGCCCGCAAAGTTTAATTCGCGACCCAGCACGATCTGGCCTTCGGTGATGTAACCGGTCAGGTCGGGCATCGGGTGCGTGATGTCATCGTTGGGCATGGTCAGGATCGGAATCTGCGTGATCGACCCTTTGCTCGTGCGGATGCGTCCCGTGCGTTCGTACATCGAAGCCAGGTCGCTATATAAATAACCGGGGTATCCCTTGCGGCTGGGCACTTCGCCGCGCACATTGGAAATCTGGCGCAGGGCTTCGCCGTAGTTGGTCATATCGGTCAACACAACCAATACATGCATTTCGCGTTCGTAGGCAAGATACTCGGCAAGGGTTAATGCCGCGCGCGGAGTGACGATACGCTCGACCGGGGGATCGTCTGCAAGGTTAAGGAACATTGCCACGCGGGTCAGCGCTCCGCTTTCGGTAAACGATCGGCGGAAATAATCGGCCACATCATTCTTGACGCCCATGGCGGCGAACACGATGGCGAACTCTTCGCCTTCGGTTGGGGGTGCGCCCGCTAATTTGCCCAATGTCGCCTGGCGTACAATTTGCGCCGCAAGCTGGTCGTGCGGCATGCCCGCGCCGGAGAACAACGGAAGTTTCTGTCCGCGCAAAAGCGTGTTCACGCCGTCGATGGTGGAGATGCCGGTCTGGATGTAATCGCGCGGGTAAATACGCGCGGTGGGGTTGATCGGCTGGCCGTTTACGTCGGCATACCGATCCGTCAACGGTTCGGGGCCGCCGTCGATGGGAGAGCCCAGGCCGTCAAAGATACGCCCAAGCATTTCCTCGGCAACGGGGATGTGCAAGGTCGTGCCCAAAAAGCGGACTCGCGTGCCGTCGATCGAAAGGCCGGTGGAGCCTGCAAAGGCCTGCACAACGGCAAAGCCCTCGCCCACTTCCAACACGCGGCCGCGGCGGATCTGTCCGCGCGAATCCTGGATTTCGACCACTTCATCGTAACTGACGTTGGCCCCGCCTTCGACCACCAAAATCGGGCCTTCGATACGGCCAACGCCGACGACTTCCTGACCGCCTTGTACTGTTACTTCGCTCATGATCTGTACTCCGCATCCAACTGACCCATCTGCTGGTCAATCTGTTTTTGGATTTCGTCGAACCGTGTTATTTCTTCGTTGGTGACTGTGGATTTGGCGCGGATGATCGTATCCACCACCGGCAGGTCGTGAATCAAGTTGATCGGCGCGCCTTTCTTGACAATCGCCATGCCGCGCTCGTGGAAGTAAAGCACAAGTTCGAGCATGCGAATCTGTTTTTCCACCGAAGAGAACGCATCGACTGATTCAGTCGCGTTTTGTTGCAATAGACCTTCGCGGATCAGGCGGGTGGTTTCGAGAACCATGCGCTCGGTGTAGGGAAGCGCATCCGGACCAACCAACTTCACAATCTGCGAGAGGCGGCTTTCCTCGCTCAACAATTCCATCGCGCGGTTGCGCATGGTCAGCCAGTCTTTGCCGGTCTTCTCGCGCCACCACGCGCCCACGTCTTCGAGATATTCGCTGTAACTATCCAGCCAGTTGATGGCGGGGAAGTGACGGGCGGAGGCCAGCGATTTATCGAGCGCCCAGAAGCAGCGGATGAAACGCTTGGTGTGTTGCGTGACCGGTTCCGAGAAGTCGCCGCCGGGAGGAGACACCGCGCCGACGATGGAAACGGAACCTTGCGTGCCGTTCAAA
The DNA here is from genome assembly GCA_016191895.1 of Chloroflexota bacterium. Taxonomy (GTDB): domain Bacteria; phylum Chloroflexota; class Anaerolineae; order Anaerolineales; family Villigracilaceae; genus Villigracilis. Next base: position 6,864 of record JACPVD010000141.1, read on the forward strand.
TTATCCACGTAGCCGGCGCGTTCGTAAAATTCTGCGAGGCGGCCGGCGAGATAGGCGGGATAGCCTTCTTCCGCGGGCATTTCTTCGAGACGTCCCGATACTTCGCGCAATGCTTCCGCCCAACGAGAAGTTGAGTCTGCCATGAGGGCAACGTGATAACCCATGTCGCGATAATATTCAGCGATGGTAATGCCGGTGTAGATGCTGGCTTCGCGCGCCGCGACGGGCATGTTGGACGTATTCGCTATCAGCACCGTGCGTTCCATTAATGGTCGACCCGTTCTCGGGTCGACAAGATGCGGGAATTCCTGCAACACTTCCGTCATTTCGTTGCCGCGTTCGCCGCATCCGATGTAGACAATGATCTCCGCATCCGCCCATTTGGCAATGCTATGCTGGGTGACGGTTTTCCCTGAACCGAACGGGCCGGGGATGCCCGCCGCGCCGCCTTTGGCGACCGGGAAAAACGTGTCGAGAATTCTTTGACCGGTGATCAACGGAATATTCGCGGGGCGTCGATTTGTAAACGGGCGCGCGCGGCGAACAGGCCAGCGTTGAAGCATGGTCACGGTTTTTTCTTCCTTGCCCATTTTCAACTTTGCGATCGGGTCAGTGACGGTGTAATCGCCCGAAGGCGCAACCCATGTGATCGTGCCTGAGTCATCCGGGTTCAACATCACGCGGTGCTCGAGGGTATCGGTTTCCATGGCAACGCCGAGAATCGCGCCGCCCTTCACTTCGTCGCCGACTTTGACCCTGGACGTATATCGCCATTTCTTTTCGCGGCTGATCGAATCAAAGCGCGCGCCGCGATTGATGAACGAGCCCATCGCCTCTTCAATCAACGGAAGCGGACGCTGTACGCCGTCGTAAATGCTTTGGATCAAGCCCGGGCCAAGTTCCACAGAAAGCGGCAGACCTGTGCCATAAATCGGCGCGCCGGTTTGCATGCCGGCCGTTTCTTCATACACTTGAACCGTCATTTGATCGCCTTTGAGGCCGATCACTTCGCCGACCAGCCGGTCAGCGCCCACTTCGACGAGTTCGAGCATGCCCACGTGACGGGATCCGCGGGCGCGCACAACGGGGCCGCTGATCCAGGTTATTGTTCCAACTTGATCGCTCATACCTTTTCTCCCATCAGCGCTTTATAAACAGAGGAACGAAGCGAACCCTGCAGGCGGCTTAAGCGGGTTTCGAGCGTGTTGTCGTAATTCAATTTTCCGCCCGCCGCGCTCACGATCACGCCCGTGCCTTCCTCGAGTTTTTTGCCGAAATTAAATTTTCCGTTCAGTTCTTTCGAAAGGTCGTCGAGTTTCAACGCTTTTTGCGTTTCGTCATCCGCGCGCACTTCGGCGTCCGCCGCCTTCAATTGCGTCAACGCCTCCCGCGCCAGCATTGCGGCAATGGCGCCGTAATCGGAACGTTTTTTCACCGCGCCCAATTGTTTGCGGGCTTCTTCAAAAACATCGTTTAATATTTTTTCGCGTTGATCCAATCGCATCGAACGCGCCTTGAGTTGTGAAGTTGCGGATGATTGACTCCGCAAACGATCCGCATCCTCTTTGGCGCGGGCAAGGATCGCCTTGCGTTCGGACTCGGCCTGTTCCTGGGCGCGCTTCCGAATGTCTTCGGCTTTCACTTTGGCCTCCGCATGCAACTGCTCGGCTTCATCGCGCGCTTCCGCCATGATGGCGCGCGCCAGCAATTCAATATCTTCTGCTTCAGATTTCATAGCGCTTGTCCAATCTCTTTCCTTTGGTTCGGTAACGCGTCCGACGACGTTACACCTGCCCTGGCGGGTGTGGTGCCAGGGGAGAACGTCGACTACGCAAAGATATGCCTATAGCTTGATGCCGATCGCCCGCAGGACGATATCGCCCAGCGAAGCCTGCCCTTCCGGGACACCGGCGCGGGACGGAATCTCGACCACCAGCGGAACCGTACTCCGCAGGTTGAGGTGTTCCATGCGGGCCGGAATCAACGCGGCCACATCCTGCGTGACGAGCACAATGCCGATATCTTTATTGGCCTGCGCTTCGTCCAACGCCTGATTGACCTCGTCGGCGGTAGCGGCGACCTTGCCGCCCACGCCCGCAAGGGAAAACCCAAGCACCGCGTCCGGATGGCCGATGACCAGAATTTTCATATCATCCTGTCCTTATTCTCCCAAACCGCTTACGGGAGAACGAGGAACGAAATGATCAAGCCGTAAATGGCGATACCTTCGGAGAGGCCCACGAAAATCAGCGCGCGGCCAAAGGACTCAGGCTTTTCAGCAGTGGCTCCCACCGCCGCCGCACCGGAACCGCCCACTGCGATACCTGCGCCAATGCAGGCAAGTCCTGTGGAAAGAGCCGCCGCAAGGGTCGCGTACTGATCCACCACGCCGCCTTCCTGGGCCGCGCCAGCCGCCAACACGGAAGTCGGCGAAGCCAGCCAGACCGCGGCCAACCCAGCCGCGAACAGACCCACGATGAAATTGAATCCGTTAAAGCCGTTGACAATGCGGGAAACAGCCTGCGAAGGGGCGGTTTTTCCGTTTTGAAGTAAAAAGATCACAGCGGGAATTACCGGGATCATACCAACCAGGACAGCGAATACTAAAAACATTGTTTATCTCCTTATTTAGATGGATGAATATCTTTTGTTTGTCGAAATGGATGACCGATTCAAAGTTCAGGGCTACGCCTCCTCTTGCGAGGGATTCAACTTGAGCGGCTCGAACTGCATGCCGCCACCGTGGAAGAACTTGCCCAGAATTTCGTAGTAATGCAAACGCATGGTCTGGATGTAAACGATCAGCCCTTCAAAACCGATGATGAAAATGTTGCCGAGAAGGATTGTGATCCAGAATCCGAGGGTCGGTTCTTCACCCGCCAGAGAGAAGATGGCAAGGCTCAGTCCGCCATGCGCCACGGCAAATGCGCCCACACGGACGAAGGACAGCGTATTGCTCAACATGCTAATGGCGGTCTCGAAGAGATCCATGAACGATTGCACAAGGAACATCGCAAACCCGCCAAAGCCCTTGCCTTCGATCAACGTATGGCCTTCCACCATGTTCCTGAAAAAGCCGGAGAACATGACAAACAGCCCGAAGATGCCAGCCAAAACGGTGAACGGAAGCGGGAGCGAATTAATAGCCACCGCCACTTTCGGCGCAATCGCAGTATCGCCAAGAAAACCGCCGAGCAAAGCAAGGAAGCAAACGTAAAAAACCAACGCCACCACGCCCGTGTGACCGAACCAAAAATGCGCCCAGTCTCTGGAGCGGATATTGTTGAAC
>JACPVD010000142.1 GCA_016191895.1 Chloroflexota bacterium
AGCCGAGCGCTTCGAGCATATCCAGGCTGAGGGAGTCGAGCGACGCGATTCCAAGATAGGGATAATCGTATTTGCCTTCCGCGATCAACACAGGGGCGACGCGCTTGACGATGTTGATCGAGATCGCAAAACTGATGCCGGAGTTGACCGGCTGCCCCTCTTCGGTGAAGTTTGTCGTGCGGATGGCGCGATTCACGCCAATGACTTCGCCATTAAGGTTGAACAGCGGGCCGCCGGAGTTGCCGGGGTTGATCGCCGCGTCGGTCTGGATGATGTCGCCAGCCGTGAAGGGACGTCCCTGCTGGGTGGCATGCATCGAATCAAGCACCCGGCCCAAAGCGGAGATGATGCCGACAGTCATGGTCGAATCAAGGCCAAAGGGGTTGCCAATGGCAATTACCGTTTGACCCACTTTCAGCGAGTCGGAATCGCCGAGCGGGAGGGGATGCAATTCCGAAGCGGGAGCGTCCACTTTGATGATGGCGATGTCCGAATCCAGATCCGTCCCGATTACGGTTCCATAGGCCATGAACCCGGAAGTGAATCTCACTTCGACAGTTTTTGCGTCTTCGATCACGTGATAGTTCGTGAGGATGTGCCCCTGTGCGTCGTAGACAAAGCCGGAACCCTGTCCCTGATCGGTGATGATCGCCACGGTGCCGGGGCTGACGTTTTCAAAAAGCGCGACCAGCCCGCCTTCTTCCACGACGGGGTTGGCGGCGTTGGTGTCGATGGGCGCGATGGGCGTGACTTGCGCGGGCTCCAACACCACCGGCTGGGCGGACCTCAACGATGGCATCTGGCAGGCAAGAGCGGCCAGCGCCAGCGCCATGAAGGCCGCAATGTTTCGTTTTGTTTTCATAAATCTCCTGTATCGGAAATGAAATCGGGTGCGGGGTGTTGCGAGCGCGCGAAACGCGCTCGCAACACCCCGCACCCCCTTTTAAAGTTTTTAAAACTTGATAATGGACGCTTCTTCGATCAATTCCCTCTGCCTGGCAGACAGGTATTTTGGAATTTGTACTTTCAACTTCACGAACAGATCGCCCTTTGTGTTTGGGTTTTTCACATGCGGCATGCCGCGCCCGGCCAGCCGAAAAACCTGATCGGGTTGTGTGCCGGCCGGAATGCTCAACTTGACCGTGCCGGTCGGCGTTTCCACATCTGTATCGCCGCCGAGGATCAACGTAAACACGCTCAATATGGATGTGGTGTACAGATCCTGGCCGTTGCGCTCGAATTTATCTTCGTCCGTGATGTTGACGACGAGATAGAGATCGAGTCCTTCGGGGCCTGCGCCGGGCACGCGGACTTTGGAGCCGGTCTTCACCCCGGCTGGAATCCGCACCTGCAACTTCCGCCCATTGCTTTGTAATTGACGCGTGGCGCCGGCATAGGCTTCCTGAAAGGAGATATCCACTTCCTGCTGGAATCCACTTTGCATGGCCTGGCTTCTCGCCGAGGAACGAACCGCCTCGCCGAAGATCGTGCGGAAGAAATCTGAAAAGCCGCCGCCCCCGAAGATATCGTCGTTGGAATAACCTCGTTGCTGCGAGCCTTGTTGAAACCACTCATCCCATCGAAAGTCGCCGGGGCGGCCGCCGCTGGTGCGGAAGTTGGAATACGCGCTTCCCAATTGATCGTAACGCGCGCGCTTTTCGTCGTCGCTCAAGACCTGATAGGCTTCGTTGATTTCCTTGAAGTTTTCCTCGGCCTTTTTATTGCCGGGGTTTTTGTCCGGGTGATATTGCATGGCAAGTTTGCGGTACGCCTTGCGGATTTCATCCGCGCCGGCCTTGCGATCCACGCCGAGGACCTTGTAGTAATCCTTGTATTCCATGCCGCTATTGTGACACTGCGGAAGTCCCCCGTCAAGAACCTGAAAGTTTCACTAACGCAACTCTAACCTGCTTTGTTCACTCATGGCACGCAAAATCGGGGTGTGGGGGTAATTTGAGATTATCCCTTCAAGAAGAAGGGAAGTGGGGTGTATCGAGCGCGCGAAGCGCGCTCGATACACCCCACACCCCAATTTAAACATCCGCATGAAGCGGTCAAGAGATGGATGAGAGAGGATTGATTTACACTGCGCTTTCAGCCACGGTTTTTCCGTAGTCCAATAACGCCCTGACCATGTCCATGCTGCGGCCTTCGGCGTACACTCGCAGGACCGGCTCGGTGCCGGAGGGACGAATCAACAACCACGAGTCGTCGGCCATGATGTATTTCACGCCGTCGCGCTGGCTGACCTCGTCCACTCTCTGTCCGCCGATTTCCGCCGGCGCTTTTTGCGTGAGCATCTCGGTCATTTCGGCCTTCGCAATCGGACGGCTGAGTCGCAGGTCGGCGCGTTCATACATGGCGGGGCCGACATCCGCAAGCAGATCTTCCACCATGTCGTAAAGCGATTTCTTCGCGGAGGCGATCATCTCCACCAGTAGCAGCCCCATGATCGGGCCGTCGCCTTCGGGGATGTGTCCCTTGAACGAGATGCCGCCCGATTCCTCGCCGCCGATCAGCACGTCTTCCTTCATCATGTAATCGGCAATGTGATTGAATCCCACCGGCGTTTCATATAACTTCAATCCATAACGTTTTGCCAGGCGGTCGATCATGCGCGTGGTGGAAACCGTGCGCACGACCGCGCCGGTCCAGCCGCGTTTTTCGACGAGATACTTCAACGACAAGGCCATGATCTTGTGCGGGTCTACGAAGTTTCCGCGCTCGTCCATCGCGCCGATTCGATCCGCGTCGCCGTCGGTGACGACTCCAAAGTTGCCCATGCCCGAACTGACCGCGCTTGCCAGCGGACCCAAATATTTTGCGATCGGTTCCGGGTGAACGCCGCCGAAGCCGGGATTCATCTCGCCGCGGATTTCGGCGATGTCACAGCCAGTTCCCTGCAAAAAGGATTTGATCACGCCGCGCCCGGAGCCATACATGGCATCCACCACAAAACGCTGGGGGTTATCGGCGATGATCTCTGTGTTGATCAATTTGTGCATGTGCTCGAAGTACGACGGAAGCGGGTTGAACTTTTGAATCAGCCCCGCGTCGCGCGCTTTTTTGAAGTCCATCAAATTCGGACCTCGCGCCTGTTCCTCGTTGTCGTTGATGTACACTTCCACGCGGCGGCATTGCTCCGATAACGCCGATCCGCCGAACGCGCCCTTGAGTTTTAATCCGTTGTAGCGCGGGGCATTGTGCGAAGCGGTGATCATGATCCCCGCGATCGCGTGATTGTGTTTGACGGCAAAGGAGATTGCCGGCGTCGGTGAATCGGCCTGCGCCAGCATGACTTTGAATCCGTTTGCGGCAAGAACGCGCGAAACTTCGCCGGCGAAGCGGTCTGAAAGAAAGCGCGTATCGTAGCCGACCACGATCTTTTTCTGATCGACATTTTGCGATTTGTCCCAATGTTCCGATGCCACCGCATCGGCAATGGCTTGTGAGACCATTCTTAAATTACTGAATGTAAAACTATCCGAGATGACGGCGCGCCAGCCGTCGGTGCCGAAATGAATGGGCATGTAGGTTCTCCAGGGGGTAAGGCGATATTCATATCGCCCGCCGCAAAGCGATATAAAATATCGCCTTACCGTATTCTACGGTGTGGGCGTTTGAGTTGGGCCGAAATTGGGTTCAGGCGTGGCGTAGCTAAGAACTGTTTCTAACAACCACCCCTCATAACGTTTTCCATCGATGGTAACGAATACATGTATCCATGTTTCACCATTTGTCTGACGAAAGTCTGAATAGATGTTCACTACTGTGCCGTTATCGAGTGTCTTTACAAACTGTCCGCCAGGTGTTTGACGCAAGTTTGCACCGCCGAGTTCAGCAGGGGCATTTACTTTGCCAAGGATGATCGTCGGTTCTGCGGTGAGAGTCGGTGTATTGGTGGCAGACTGTGTACGGGTTGGGGTGGGTGAATTCGTCACCGGTGTCGACGTGGGTTTGGTGGCTGTTGCGGTGATCGTTCCGTCGGATGTGGCAGCGGCTTTCGGTGTGCGGGTTGGAGTGGATGAGGGGCGGGGACTGCTCGTTACCGTCAGAGTCAGGCTCGGGGTTAAAGTCGGAAGCGGGGATGGCTTCATCGTGGGCGTGGACGTGGAGATAGTCCCCGCATCGTTCGTCGACGGGAAGCCTGATCCCATCAAAATGAAAAGAGTCCCGGCGAAGGCTGCGAGTGTGATTCCGCTGAAGGCGATTCCACGCAGTGTGGGACGCAGCCGCAACGCAAGCAGGGTGACGAGGCCCAGAATACTCGCCAGCATAAAGTGAACGCAAAAGACAAGAATGGCTTGCGGCCAGACACCCGGCAGGCCGGAGCCGATGCCAAAGCCCGCCGCGTTGATCGGAAGATAAAATGCGTACGCGACAATGACGCTTGGTAGAAACGGTTTTTCCTCGGAGCGCGCAAAGGATACGACCAATGTGATCGCGCCAATCGCCAGCACAACCAGCGCGGGAGGCCACAAGCGGGCGTGGAGGAAAACGTTGGTGAGCGTTCTTTCCGCGGTGAAGCGAATCAACACGCCGATCAACAGGCCGCCGATGAAAACCAAAACGGCGCTGATGAGCAATGCCATGAAGGTTTCAAAAAGAAAACGGAATGAGCCGGTCAGGCTTGCGAGTAAAAATCCCACCCACGGAATCATCAACGGCGCGGCGAGAATCCCAAGCAACAGGACGGCTTGCGAGTCGAGAAAGAATCCCAGCCCGAGAATCGCGCCGCATGCCAGCGAAAAGACGAATAATTCAATCGAAGGATAGGCGCGGCGAGATAACGCCGAGATGAGCGCGGCCTGCCCTTCCGGGTCGGTGGGGATGCTGGAACGGCGCGTTGCGCGCCGGCGGCGTCCGCGGACGGGATCGGATTCCGGTTGCGGGGGTTCGGTGGGGATAATGGGTTCGTCGGATAATGACATGAGGGATATTACTTCTGGAGTGCGGAAGTTCTACTTCCGCAATGCATATGCAAAAGTAGAACTTTTGCACTCCGTTTTTATTCGTTATTTTCTCAAACTGGCCGCGATACGCATTGGGTTTTCGAGCATTTCCAGGGCGGAGGCGATACTCGGCATGATCAAATCAGCGGCAAGCAGGGCTTCCGTCGCTACGCCTTCAGCAGACATGACGCAAATGCCAATGTGCGCTTCTTTGAGCATTTCGGCGTCGTTTGCGCCCTGCCCAATGGCGATCACTTTTTCGCTTCCCAATTTGCGGACGTACTCCGCCTTTTGAAGCGACTCACCACCGGTGGAAATCCGCACGGCGGTAAGACGGAGTTGTTTGTCTATCTCTTCCTGTTTTCCGTGCGTATCTGAGGTGAGCAGGTGAACGGTCAGGTCGTTGCGCAGGAGGGCGATTCGTTGCGGCATGCCATCCAGCAATTGGCCGTCAATGGCAAGTGTGCCGTTCACGTCCATGACGAGATGTTCGAGGGCGTACACGCCGCGGCCGGGGATGATTAATTCGATCATAATGAGCCATTATACAGGGGATGGGGAGAGAGTGGGAGATGCAGATTTTCGCGCCTCCCCATTCCTCCAGTTGACCAAAAGGCATAAACAGCCTTATAACTAACTGACCTTACGCGAGGGTGCGTCGCGCCATTTTGAACGGGACTAACTTTACGAGTAGATTCGCCAGATTAATTGGACGAATCCACCCGTCTGGTGCGACGCATATCATCCCCGTATGGGGACTGCGTAACATCAGTAACTAATCGAACCAAAGGACAACACTTATGCATGGAAGCGGCTGGTTCTCTTTTATTACCGCGGGCGATCAAAAGCCCTCGAAAATAACACGTCAATTGCTGGCGCGGGTGTTTGCGTATGCCAGGCCGTATTGGAGTCACATCGGCGGGATGCTGCTGACGATTCTTCTCAGCACGGCGTTGAGTCTGGCGTCGCCGCTGATCTTCCGCCAGTTGATCGATGTGATTCTGCCGCGCAAGAATCGAAATCAACTGGCGCTGTTTGCGCTTGCGTTGCTGGCCGTCCCGCTGTTGAGCGGCGGCATCAATGTGATCCAACGAAAACTAAACGCAACCGTCGGCGAGGGCGTGATCTATGATCTGCGCGTGACGTTGTTCGAGCGCTTACAGCGCATGAGCCTGCGCTTCTTTACCAACACCAAAGCCGGCGAGTTAATGAGCCGCCTCAACAACGACGTCATCGGCGCGCAGAATGCCATCAGCAATACCATCGTCGGCATTGTCACCAATTTGATTCAGGCATCGGCCATCATCGGAGTCATGCTCACGCTCGAATGGAGGCTGACCATTGCCAGCGTTTTCGTCCTGCCGTTGTTTTATCTCATTGCCCGCAGTCTGGCCGAACGGATGCGTGTCATCATCCGCGATGCGATGGACCTTAACGCGCAAATGAACGCGCACATGAACGAGACTCTCAACATCGGCGGCGCGTTGCTGGTGAAATTATTTGGCCGCGCCAACGAAGAGGGCAGCCGCTTTCGTCAACGCGCGGCGGGCGTGCGCGACAAGGGCATTCAACGCGCCGTCATCGGCTCGTCGTTTTTCGTGCTGATCGGCTTCGTCGGCGCGGTGGGTACGGCGTTTGTCTATGGCTTCGGCGGCTGGCTGGTGATTCAAGACAAGTTCACCATCGGCACCATCGTGGCATTCGGGTCGTATCTCGGCACGTTGTACGGCGCATTGCAGGGTCTCGCCGCCGCGCCGGGCGAATTCACCACCAGCATGGTTTCGTTCGAGCGCGTGTTCGAAGTGATCGACCTGCCTCATGACATCGAAGAAAAAACCTCTTCGACTACGCTCAGAGCGAATGACGTTAAGGGTGAAATTGAATTCGAAGATGTCAGTTTCAAGTATTCGATCAACGAAGATATCATGCTCAGCAACGTCAAGAGGTATGGGAGTCTGGCAAATGTGACTGCGGTGATATCGGGAGGGCAGAAGACGGAAAAGACAGAAGACGGGGGCCCGAGGACAGAGCGCGGTCGTCCGTCCTCGAGCCTCGGTCAGGATGAAAATATCGAGCAGGACTCACCCGAGCCTGAATCAACATCCCAGGCCAGGGTCGTGGCGTTGGAGCGAATCTCCTTTAAGGCCGCCCCCGGTCAGTTGGTGGCGCTCGTCGGCCCTTCCGGCGCCGGCAAAACCACGCTGACGTATCTCATCCCAAGATTGTACGATCCCACACACGGACTCATCCGCATCGACGGCCACGACCTGCGCGATGTGACGCTCGATTCGCTCTCGTCCGTCATCGGCATGGTGACTCAGGAAACGCATCTCTTCCACGACACCATCCGCACGAACCTGGTCTACGCAAAGACCGACGCGACCCAGGCCGAGATCGAAGCCGCCGCGCGCGCCGCGAATATCCATAACTTTGTGATGGGGCTTCCCGACAAATACGACACCATCGTCGGCG
>JACPVD010000175.1 GCA_016191895.1 Chloroflexota bacterium
ACTATAACCGGAGTCTGTAAGTTCTACTTGCAGACAATAATGCGCCCTACGCTTTGGACTTCCCCACGTAGAACTTTGGAACTCTGCAAAAGAAAAAAAAATACCTGTTGAGGGCAGGTCGATGTACGCAAGGGCGGGGCTGTGAAGTCCCGCTCTTGCGCTTTGTTATAATCCACCCCATGTTTCAACGCACCCTGCGCGGGCTGGAAGTGGGCTTTATCCTCTTTATGCTCGTTTTCATTGCCGGTCACAGCAATCCATCCCTTACCGATAAAATCGAAAAGGTCCGCGCATATACGCGCCAGATCGAATTCAACTATATTTCCTGGGTGGCAGACGCCGCGATCATCAAACTCCGCGCCGCATCGATTGGCGCGCCGCATATGCTTGACCGCGAAACGCAAAAGGAGATCGTTGTCGAGTATCTGCGGCTTACACAAACCATTCTCGAAAAAGAAAATCTCCTCGAGCAGATGTACGCCGATCCGAATCTCACAGATAAGGAACTCGCCTCCAAACCCGTGCGCGACGAACTTGCCGAACACTACGCCCGTCACAAGGAACTTGCCCCGCTCGCCGAAGCCGTGTTGCAGGAGCAGGTGAATCAAATCCTCTTCGAGATCGGTCTCACCGCCGGCGGCCAGTCGGTTCCGGGCGTTTCGTATCATTCCACGCCTCTACCTTATGCATTGATTGTCTCTCCACGCGATCGCATCGAACAACTTGCCAACATCTCCATCGATACCGATACCACCGTCGACGAAATGGCCGCGCTTGAATCTCGTGTAGATAAAGGTCTCAACACTTCCTCCCTTGTTGTGCCCATCGGCGGCATCGGCGTGTACCCCACCATGGTCATGCGCACTACGAACCTGCCCTGGCTTCTCAGCGTCATCGCGCATGAATGGATTCACAATTACCTCACCCTTCGCCCGCTTGGGATGTTATACAGCGAAACTCCCGAGCTGCGCACGATGAACGAAACGACTGCGTCGATTGCCGGGGATGAGATCGGACTGCTTGCCCTTAAGCGATATTATCCTGAACTGGCGGCATCTTCGACTCAAGGGTCTTCGACTGCCCTTCGACAAGTTCAGGGGAGCCCGCTCAGACCGAACCCGAACCTGATCCTCATCTCCATGAACAGACTCTCCCCGGAAGCCTTTCGCTTCGATGCCTTTGACTTCCGCAAGGAAATGCACGAGACGAGAATCACCGTCGACGCAATGCTTGCAGAGAGAAAAATCGAAGAGGCTGAAATCTATATGGAAGAACGCCGCCAGGTCTTTTTGCAAAACGGATATGTGCTACGCAAGATCAACCAGGCCTATTTCGCGTTCTACGGCGCGTATGCCGATGCGCCCGGCGGCGCCGCCGGTGAAGACCCGGTCGGCCCGGCCGTGCGCGCCCTGCGCGAACAAAGCGACTCGTTGACAGACTTTATCAACACCATTGCATGGATGACCAGTTTCGAGCAATTGCAGGAGGCTGTGAGGTAATCCTGTTATCAGACTCCAACGTCTCTGACGTTGGAGTCAAAAGTCTGGAGACTTTTGACTCCGAAAAATATATGAAGCGACTTTTCCTTCTACTCTTCTCCATCCCCTGCATGTTCCTCCTCAACGCATGCGCCGGCTCGACTCCCGCGCCGACAGTTGAAGTGGTTGTGCCGGTCATCATCGATACGCCCACACCGCAAATCGGTTGCTCTGTTGTGGAAACCGCCGCCACGCCGACGCCCGGCTCCGCATTGATGTATCCGCCTGCGCGCGTGATCGATTTCTCTGTCGGCCTCGCCAACGCGCCGGTGACGATCATAGAGTATTGCGATTTTCAAGCATTGGGCTGCCAGAATATAGCGGTTGTCCTCGATGAGTTGATGCGCAATCGAAACGATGTGCGCGTGGTGTTTCGCCCGCTGCCATTGATCGGCATTCTCGACAAGTCGGATAAGGCCATTATTGCCGCGCTCGCCGCCGATGAGCAGGGTCGCTTTTGGGAAATGCACAATTTATTGTTTGCGAAATATACAGAATGGGTGACCCTGAAACCCGAGGCCTTCAATGCCTGGGTGATCGAAGAAGCGGCCAAAGCCGGGTTTGACCGGGAAAAACTTACAGCGGCGATTCAGGCCGATAAAACGGAAACCCGCATGAGGTCGATGCATGACGCGGCGAAGCAGTTGAACATCCAGGCCGTTCCGCTTGTCCTCGTCAATGATGTTCCGTTGTATGTGTGGGATTATCAAAATTTGAATAACACGGCCGGGTTGATCGTTCTCGGGCAGAAACAATTTTCCGAATGCCCGCCATTTAATATCGATCCATCGAAGCAATATATCGCGACAATCGAAACCGAAAAGGGAAACATCGAAATCCAACTCCTGCCAACCAAGGCGCCGTTGGCGGTGAATTCGTTTGTGTTTCTTGCGCGGCAGGGATGGTTCGACGGCGTTCCATTCCATCGCGTGATCCCCGGCTTTGCAGCGCAGAGCGGCGACCCCAGTGGAACGGGCAAGGGCGGTCCCGGTTACTTTTTCGGCAACGAGATCAGCGATTTGAAATTCGACAAGCCCGGCATGGTGGGCATGGCAAGCGTTGGCCCCGGCACAAATGGGAGTCAGTTCTTCATCACCTTTGCGCCGGCGACGCATCTCGATGGGAATTACACGATCTTCGGGCAGGTGCTTGGCGGGTTGGACGTGGCCGAAAAATTGACGCCGCGCGACCCGGATAAAAATACAACCCTGTCATTGGGCGACAGGATCATCCGCATAACCATCGAAGAGAGATAATGCAGACTCAAAAGAATCACTGGCCTTCGATGTTGATTCTCGCCGCGCTTGGAATAAGCGCGTTGTTTCTATTGTTATTTGTCATAACGGGCGGCATTGCCTCGCTGATCGATTTATTCTCCAAAAAAGGCGATCCCGCCGGTGAAATGATCAGCGTCTTTGCATTTGGTTTTGCATTATTCCTCGTTGCGCTGTGTTCATGGTATGTCCTGCAAAAAACGATGGGACGCGAACAGGCCGACTCGCCGTTCAAGTTTCCGTTTTCGGGATGGCAGATTCCTGCGGGAGTCGCGATCATGACTCTCGCAGTGGCATCCGGCTGGGGCGCGGCGCATACCGAAATAAAATGGCTTGCGTGGCTGGTGATGCCGCCCGCGACCGTGTGTGTGATTCTGCCGCCTCTCTGGCTTTTCTTCGGCCTCGGTTCCAACGGACTCGACTTCGGCCCGCGCTGGCGCGTGTTTGGAATCCTCGGATTGGGAATCACCCTCTCGCCGTTTGTCATGATCATGCTGGAGGTTGTGGTATTGATCGCGGGAATCGCCGGCGGCGCGATTTTTCTTGCCGTCTCACAACCCGACCTGCTTCAGGAGATCGTTGAATTTGGCGAGATCATTAATCAGGCAAAAAGCGAAGATGCGATTCTTTCCTTGATTGCGCCCCACCTTATGAACGCGACCGTGATCGCGGCCCTGCTCGGGTACGTATCGTTATTCGTGCCTTTGATCGAGGAATTGTTCAAACCTCTTGCCGTCTGGCTCTTTGCACAGAGAATCGATTCACCCGCGCAGGGATTCGCCATGGGGATGTTAAGCGGCGCGGCCTTTGCCTTGTTCGAAAGCTTGAACGCAAGCAGTGACGGCACAACGGATTGGGCGGTGATCGTCAGCGTTCGCGCAGGAACCAGCCTGTTGCACATGACGACCTCGGGGCTGGTCGGCTGGGGAATTGTCTCGGCCTTTCGCGAGCGGCGTACCCCGCGACTCTTTGCCGCGTATGCTTCCGCCGTTGCCCTGCACGGGCTTTGGAACGCATGCGCCGTCGGCGCGGGGCTTTCCGGGCTTGGGCAATCCCTTGGCCGGATGGAATGGTTTTTCATTATTGCGCCCGCTTCCGTCGGCGGGATGGCCGTGCTTGGAGTTGGGATGTTCCTTGTGATTCTTGCGTCGAATCGAAAGTTGAGAGGAGTAAAATAACCCGCATGATCTATTCATCCACAGCGCGCGACGGTGACCTTGCCCAATTGGTGGGACTCACTCACAAGCATTTTATTTTTCCGCTCAAAGCCGGTGGCGATTTTCACACACATCGCGGCGTGATTCTGCATGACGACCTGATCGGCAAACCCTGGGGTTCGCAGGTGTTCAGCCATACTGGCGCGCCGTTCTTTTTATTGCAACCGTCCATTGCCGATATTCTCAACGACCTGCCGCGCAACACGCAGATTTTGTACCCAAAAGATATCGGTTATATTCTCGTCATGATGGGCATTGCGCCCGGCCAGCGCGTGATGGAAGCGGGCACAGGCTCGGGTTCGATGACGATTGCCCTTGCGGTTGCCGTCGGCGCGGAGGGACGGGTGATCTCATACGAACAAAAACAGGATACACAGAATCTGGCGCGGAAGAATCTCGAACGGGTGAGCCTCGCTTCGCGCGCCGACCTGAAACTGCGCGACATTCAAGCGGGCTTCGACGAATCTGACGCCGATGCCTTCTTCCTTGATGTGCCGAATCCATACGATTACGCCCCACAAGTCCGCGCGGCGTTGAAGCCCGGCGGATTCTTTGGCATGCTGCTTCCCACGTTCAATCAGGTGGAGAAGACGCTGATCGCATTGAAGAAAAATCATTTCGCGTTTGTCGAGGTGTGCGAGATGATGCTCCGCCATTACAAATCGGACCCGGCGCGAATCCGCCCGACCGACCGCATGGTGGCGCACACCGGCTATTTGATCTTCGCCCGCAGAATCGAACCGAACACCGACCCGCGCGGGAAGGAATTGGAAAACGAAGTCAGCATTGATTAATCACCTTACGCGGGTCTCGATACGGCGGCTTGTAAAACAAGGGTAAAGGGCCCGTAAAACACTGCCGCCTACTCGACCAGCGCGTAACATCGGTTGATTAATCTCGCCCTGAGCGGCCTCCCCTGAGCGTGTCGAAGGGTAGTCGAAGGGCATTGTCATGAAAGGAGATCGCCATGTTCAGACGCAGAGGACAACGCATGTTGCGCGGAATGGGGAGGCCGCAGGTTCCTCCCATGCTTCAACGCGCCAATCATTTGATGGCCGCCGGGGAATATCAGGAAGCGTCCGTTTTGTTTGCCGACCTTGCCAAACGCGCCGAAGAACGTTTCCCGGAACGCGCTCCGTTCCTGTATATGGAAGCAGGCCGCGCC
>JACPVD010000176.1 GCA_016191895.1 Chloroflexota bacterium
GATGGTGGGGACAACCGCTTTGTGCGGACCAATTTGTGTCTCTTCAATGAGTCGACCTGTGAAGAGAGTCCCCAAAATCCCTTCGTGGATGAAGTCTTGATTCAATCCAAGTTGACCTCTCGCATATAATGTCGCCATCTTCGCGCACGTGCCCGTGCCGCAGGGCGAGCGGTCGATGACGCCTGTCCATGTGGACGGGTTGCTCCAGTCGAGTTTGCCTGTTGCAACGGTGACGGCGTTCTTGCGATGCGCTTGCGGATTCGTCGGCGGCGCGGAGAGTTGAGAAATGGTCGGGCCGGTGATCTCAGGATTTTCAGGATGCGTCACAGGGTATTGTTCCACCGTTGCGGCTTTGATCATTTCGCTGATGTGCGTAATGTCGCGGCCTTCGTCGGGAGTGATCTGCAAGCCAAATTGCGCCGCATCCGCGATGACATAGAACATGCCGCCCCAAGCCACATCCACTTTGACCGTGCCAAGTTGCGGAACTTCCACGTTGACATCCAGGTGAACGGCAAATGCGGGGACGTTCTTGAATGTAACTTGCGTGACCTTTCCGTTTTCACATTCCGCGCGGATACCAACCAACCCTGCGGGCGCTTCAAGTATGAACTCGGTGACGGGCTCGGTCATCTTGAGCATTCCCGTTTCGAGGAGAGTCGTCGCCACGCAAATGGTATTCGTCCCAGACATGGGCGGGTATTCCGTCTGCTCCATGATGATGAATCCGGCGTCGGCTTGCGGATGTGTCGGCGGGAGAATCACGTTACAGCACAAGGCGGGGTATCCGCGCGGCTCGCGTAACATGCGCAGGCGCAGGTCGTCGAGATTGGCTTCGAAGTATTTCATCTTTTCGAACATGGTCTTGCCGGGCACGTCGAGAACGCCGCCGGTGATGACCCGGCCGGGCTCCCCGCAGGCATGCAGGTCGACGGCGGTGATGAGGTTGGTGAGACGCATGAGGGCTCCGGGGTGATTGGAAGTTGGGGATTAGAGATTAGTTTTCGTCGTCATCGTCGAAATCGGCGTCGTCATCATCATCGAAATCATCATCATAATCGTCGTCGAGGTCTTCGGGGGTGAAGATTTTTTCGTCCACGCGGTTTTGCTGGATGGCCGCTTCGGCAGTTTCGCGCACTTCATCAAGGACTTCCATTTCTTTCAGGTAAAAAAGAAGATAGGCATTCAAAGCGGGATCGTAGTTTTTTTCATTTTTCAGAATCTTCTCGAATCCTTTTATGATTCTGCTCTCCAGCGCTTCGTGATCTTCGCTCAGCATTTGCAGACTCTGCACGGCCAATCCGCGTCGTTTGGTGGAGGCAGACGCATCTTCAAGGATTACCCACAGGCTTGTTTCCACTTCCATGCCCATATCCGCCCAAATGTGCGGAAGGTGATCGGACAGCCAGTCGTTTTCGAGATCGGCGAGGGAGGCAAGTGCAGGCGCGGATTCCCAGGCTTGTAACTCTCCAAGCGCATGGATGGCATGCCATGGCGCCCAGTTCGCGGCTTCGGAAGGCCAGCCCCTAAGCAAGCCGGGGTCGAGCGCCATGCGCGTCAATGCGGGAATGTATTTTTTCCATTGAGTTTGTTCCGCTTCACCCGCAAAATCATGCGATCGTTTCAAGTCATCGCCCCATTCCAATAGTTCGTTGATAGGCGCTGGATAGGAAGCGGGAGCGGGCGTGGAAAAATCCGCAGGCCGCGGCGGAATGGCGGGCGGGGTGATATCGTCCCAATCACGCCAGCCGATCAGGAGGAGTTGCGCCATCTCATTATCATCTTCCATTAACTCTTCGGCGTGTTTGATGTAAAGATCGTCGAGTTCAGCGGATGTGTAAAATTTAAGTCCCGCTCCAAAACGCGCATAGCGCTGGCGATAGTCGCGATAGCTTCTGGCCCCGTCGCTGACAAAGGATGGCATTTTCAATCCCTCCCCCATTTTATCCAGGGCGCGTTTTATTTCCGCCCCATCATACTTTTTGCGTAATGCTTGCGCGCGCGGGCTTTCAGGAGACACTTTTGTAAACATCATCATCAGGAGTTCAGAAGAAAGATTTTTGCGAAGTTCGATGATGGCTTTTCGCTCCTCGGGGGATGGATACCCGGTTCGGTGCTTGAGCCATTCGATTTGCGGAGACACTGTCGGTTTGACGGATTGTCGTTTGCGTTTGCTCATGTCGGTTTCCTCGTTGGGTTTTGAATGCCTGCGAATTTAAAATGGCAGGTCATCGTCATCGGTTGGGTCTGCGAGATCGAAGGCCGAATCGTCGAAGTCGTCATCGTCAAACTCGTCAAAATCATCTTCGCCGAATTCTTCCTCCATTTCCTCTGTTGCCCACATCATCGGTTCGTCCCCAAGCCAATCGATGACCGTGCCGCCGCTTTCGGGGTAGTACGGGCTGACGAGGTAATTCATGCCATGTTCCCACGTGACGCGAAAATC
>JACPVD010000177.1 GCA_016191895.1 Chloroflexota bacterium
CGCCGAGACGCGCTATCCGTGGATGTGGCGCTTCTGGCTCAAGATTCCCGCCCGCGGGCAGATGGTGGCGTTCGACACCTCCTGGTATCGCCGGGTGCTGATCGACCGCCTGAACAAGACCATCAACAAGGACGAACTGCGCGCCGCCTACCAGGACATTGCCGAATTCGAAGAGATGCTGACGGCAGATGGAACGGTCATCCTGAAATTCTGGCTGCACATCGGCGAAGCCGACCAGACCAAACGCATCAAGAAACTGCGCAAGGATGCATTGACCGCCTGGCAGGTGGGTGAGGAAGATCTCCTGCAAAACAGGCGCTACCCAAAATATGCGGGTTTTGTGGAAGACATGATCGCGCGCACCGATTCGCCGCATGCGCCGTGGACGATTGTCGAAGCCGCCGACCGGTACTACATGCGCATCAAGGTCTTCGAGACGATCATCGCCTCGCTCGAAGCGCGACTGGGACTGCCTCCGTCTTCGGGAGCCAAAGCCAAACGCCCGCGCCGCCTCAAAGAAATGAAGGGAGCCGTCAATGCTTGAGCGTCTCGATCTTACGCTGGCAATGGAAAGCGCGGAATACGACAGGCAGCTCAAGGCGTTGCAGGCTGAACTGCACGAACTCGCCTTTCAAGTCTATGTCCAGAAGCGTCCCGTCGCGATTGTCTTCGAAGGTATGGATGCCTCGGGCAAGGGCGGCGCGATCAAGCGCCTGACCGAACGCATCGATCCGCGCGGCTATGTGGTCTGGCCCATCTCCGCGCCCTCAGGCGAAGACAAAGAGCGCCATTACCTGTATTGTTTTTGGCGGCGCCTGCCCGAGCAGGGTCAGATCGCCATCTTCGACCGCTCGTGGTACGGGCGCGTACTGGTCGAACGCCTGGAAGGCTATTGCACCGAAGTGGATTGGCGCCGCGCGTACAGCGAGATCAACCAGTTCGAGCGCCAGCTCACCGACTTCGGCACCATTGTCTTCAAATTCTGGATGCACATCAGCAAACAGGAGCAACTGCGCCGTTTCCGCGAACGTACGCGCACCAATTACAAGACCTGGAAGATCACTGACGAGGATTGGCGCAATCGCGGCAAATGGGAGGATTACATCACCGCCGCCGAAGAGATGCTGTTGAAGACAAGCACGCCCGATTCCCCCTGGACGCTGGTGGAAGCCAACGACAAATATTTTTCGCGCATCAAGTCCCTACGCACGGTCGCGGAGAAATTGCGGCGGGCATTGAAGTAACTTCCCACTGGGCAATTAGCCTCACCCTCATCCATACGGGTATCACCGTATGAATTTAGCCCTCTCCTTATGGCACTCGTCGTAAGGAGAGGGCTTTTATGTCTGGTCTGCGCACCAACAGAGTAAAGCGGAGCGATGTAGCTCCACAGTAGCGCCCATCGAGATCCCATCGAGCTCCCATCAGCCTCATAAGGCAGTTTTCCGCCAAAATCATTGCCATTTCTTTCCTCTCCCCCTCCGCAGATGGCGCATTCAACCCTCCCACGAAAAAATCCCCTCCACCTAGTCACTATCCGCTTGCTGCCTGTGAGCATAAAGAATGCCACCAATCAAGTCGTAATTCCTCAGTACTTATCGGTCATTTTTCTTTGGAAAAAATCAGCCTACAATTTCATTATCAGAACATCGCAACAACCACCATAAAAAATCAATTCGAAGAATTATTCCCTCCAAACGCGCTCAAACTCAAATAACAGTAGGCATCCTTCATTCGTATGCACAAAATTTTAATCATCATCGGTTTATTTATCTCAGCTCTCGCCGTGGCACTTCCCCTTCTGAATATCATCCCAGCAGGAGCCGCAATAGCCATTGCCGTGCCTGGCATCACCATGTCTATTTTGGGATGGCTGTTCGGGCGAAGCACAGACCCTGCCAAAGCGGGGTCAGGAACCGTTCAAACCATCTTCTCTGCGGATAAAAATCTTCGAGCAGTGATCTACCAACGCAATGATGGAAATTATCAAGTGGAAACATGGCAGCTGTTCCCGCTCAACAACTCAGACTCAGGCTATAGCTGGGTACGGCAAAACAGCTCTGGCATTGTAGATAGTTTGTCCGCTGCTGTGGATATTGCAAATGAATACATCCGCACCATGAGCGGGTAGAAATTCCATCACGCCTTCCTCCCCGCCGACGCATAACCCACATCATGGGGTTGTCACTTAAAATCGTTCTACAAGGCAGGTAACATGAAACTTCTTCGCGGGCTCATGTTCGTCAGCGGTCTGGTTGTCCTCCTCTTCGCATTCGGTTTCATTATTCAGCATCCCTTCGCCACATCCATCTGGCCCTGGGAAGATGGCCGCTACTCCTACTTATTCGTCGGCTCCATCCTCGCCGCTGTCAGCGCCGCCATGCTCTGGATCAGTTGGACGGGCGAGTTCGGGGCATTGCCCGCAGGCGCGCTCAACATCTTCGTCATTGCCCTCACCACCTCCATTTACTTTTTCAAACTCGCATCCAACGGACGCACAGACCTGACTCCCTTTGGAGTATTCTCTGCTCTATTTGCCATTGCCAGCCTCATCGCATTTTTTTGGAGTGCGAGGATTCCGCTCAAAG
>JACPVD010000178.1 GCA_016191895.1 Chloroflexota bacterium
GGATGCAAGCAAATCGCCCGATTGACTCACTTTGCGTACCAGTACCGAATACAACGCCCATGTCAGCGCCGCCGCGAGCAGGCTCATGTTGCCCCAAAACAATGTGGGAGAAAGTTCGGCATTGCGCGGGTCGATGACGGCAATCACGCCGACTGTGGAAACAGCCAGCGCCATGATGCGCCGGATGGTCGCGCGTTCGCCCAGCAAAAAGGGGGCGAAAAGCAAAACGAAGGCCGGTGTGGCCGAGGTCACGAGCGAACCGTTGGACGCCGTGGAAAGTTTTGTCCCCACGAATTGGAAACCAAGCGAGATGCCGTATCCCACGAATCCGACAAGGAAACTTTTCCAAAACATTTCCCGTGTGATGTCAATTTTGGTTCTGCGAAATTGAATGACAATGCCGAGGGTTAACGCGCCGAGAACATAGCGGGTCGTCAACAACGCAAACGGCGGAATGACATCCAATACAATTTTGCTGACGACGTACATCCCGCCCCAGATCGAAGCCGCGGCTAGGCCGGCGATTAGGCCGGTTAGGGTATGTTGTTTTTTCATGAGCGCTTTATTTTTCCTAATCGAATCTATCCTTGGATTCCCTTCGTCCTTTTTTGATCTCGCCCCGTTTCTTTTTTTCTTTCAGGCGTTCTTCTTTTGAAGCTCGTGTTGGTTTGGTTTTGTGACGTGGTTTCGGCTTTTGGCTGGCCTTTTCGATCAGCGCGTACAACCGTTGCAGGACGTCTTCGCGATTTTTCTCCTGTGAGCGGAATCGACTCGCTTCGAGGATGAGCACACCGTCAGCGGAGACTCGTTTCCCGGCAAGCAGGATCAGCCGTCCCTTTACGTCGGAGGCGAGAGAGGGGGAGTTGACCACGTCGAAGCGCAACTGCACCGCCGTCGAGACCTTGTTCACATTCTGTCCGCCGGGGCCGCTGGCGCGGATGTAGTCGAGTTGGATTTCGTTTTCGAGGTGTTTCATTGTGCAGAAATTATAAACTGATGTTATGCAATTCCCATGCGGGGAAGATATGCGTCGCACTCTCCACGTAATGTGGGATGTAAAATAAAAAAAACCATCCCCCAAATTGTTTGGGGGATGTAGGCGTTGCATTGAGATTGCCAAAATGGTGGAGGTTAGAACATCAACGCGTTGACCTTGTCGAGCGCGGCGCGTTCCGGCCTCAAATCTGCTTCGGTGAGACGGTTGAGCGGCGTATCTACAAGGTTATACAGCGAGGTGAGATTTGGCTTGGTGGTGTTCACATACAGCAGGCCGGTGATCAGCCAGTTGTTTTGCTGTGATTCCTCCATCACGCGCAGTGCCTCGAAACGGTTGGTGGGGTCGTATCCCTTTTCGAGATTCTTGAGGATGACCGTCGAACCGTCGTGCATGGCAACTTCGCGAATCTCGCCATCGACCATTTCCCGCTCGAGCATGATCTCGTTGCGCGGCGCGATGTAGGAAATTTCGTGCAGGGGCTCTTCGTGATCCTTGCCCCACGCATACGAATGATAGGCGTTTTCATTGTTGTTGAAGGTGACGCACGGGCTGATGATGTCGAGCACGGCGATGCCGTCGTGCGCGAGCGCGGCTTTGAGCAATTCCTTCACCTGTTTTGGATTTCCCGCGAACGATCGCGCAACGAAGGTGGCGTTCGATACGACTGCTTCCATGCAGATATCGACAGGCATGTATGGATTTTCGCCTTGTTTCTTCAGTTGCAATCCCTTTTCAGCGGTGGCGGAAAACTGGCCTTTGGTGAGTCCGTACACGCCGTTGTTCTCCACAATATAAAGCATGTTTACATTGCGGCGCATCACATGTTTGAACTGCCCCATGCCGATGCTGGCCGAGTCGCCGTCGCCGGAAACGCCGATTCCTTTCAGGTGTTGATCCGCAAACAACGCGCCGGTGGCGATGGAAGGCATGCGCCCATGCAGGCTGTTGAATCCGAACGAGCGGTTCAAAAAGTAGGTCGGCGATTTCGACGAACAACCGATGCCGCTGAACTTGACCACATCCTCAGGCACGATGTTCATTTCATACAACGCGGAAACTATCTGGTTCGAGATGGAGTTGTGTCCGCAGCCCTGGCATAATGTGCTGGGGTTGCCGCGATATTCGTTTTTGGATAAGCCGGCGAGATTGACATTCGCAGTCGCGCCAGCCATGGGGAGGGTTTCGGTCATTGTGTTTTACTCCTTGTCTCTTTCTACTTCCGCTTCGCCTTTTTTGCGGACGGCTTCGATTTGGCGACGGTCTTCTTAACCGGCTTCGCTTCTTTTTTGGACCGTAAAACTGGTTTTGCCTTCGACGAAGTTTTCGCCGCCGAAGCCTTCTTCCGCGCGCCGCTCACTGACTTCTGATCACTGGTCACTGTTCTCTCATACTTTGCCAGAATTCCCTCGCGCACCCATTTCGCAGAGGCGGGCATGCCGTCGCCATAGGCAACGGATTTGAACCTTGCCGCATGTTGCGGATATTCCGTCAGCAGGATTTGGTTCATCTGCCCGTCGCGGTTCATTTCCACGACGAATATCTGATCGTGCTTTGCGATGAATTTGTCCACTTCCTTTGTGAAGGGAATGGCGCGGATGCGCAGAAATTCTGTCTTGATGCCATGCTCGGTTTCGAGTTGGCGTTGGGCTTCGAATATGGCCGCTTCCGTGGAGCCATAGGCGATGATCCCGGCTGTTGCGCCTTTGGCAGTATGCAGGACGGGCGCGGGAACATATTGTTTGGCGGTTTCGTGTTTTCGCTTCAACCGGTCCATATTTTTCAAATAAACTTCGGCTTCTTCGCTGTATCTTGCATAGTCGTCGTGCCCTGTTCCGCGCGTGAAGTAGGAGCTCATCGGGTGTTTGTTGCCGGGGAAGGTGCGATATCCAACGCCATCGCCGTCTTTGTCGAAGTAACGTCCCCAATTGCCCTTGATCTCTTCAAGGTCTTTTTCGAACAATGTCTTGCCGCGATCCATTGGGGCGTCGGGGTATTGAAACGGCTTGCTGATCCATTGGTTCATGCCCATATCGAGATCGCTGAGGACGAATACGGGAGTCTGAATCCGCTCGGCAATATCGAAGGATTTCCATCCGAACTCAAAGCACTCATACACATCGCCCGGCAGGAGCGTAACGGAATGCGAATCGCCATGGCCAATGAAGTGTGTAAAGGTGAGGTCGCCTTGCGAAGTGCGTGTGGGTAGACCGGTGCTCGGGCCAATGCGTTGTACGTCCCAGACCACAACGGGAACTTCCGCGTAGTATGCCAGTCCAGCGAATTCGGTCATGAGAGAGAGGCCGGGACCGGAGGTGGAGGTCATGGCGCGCAATCCAGCCCAGCCCGCGCCGACAGACATTCCCAGCGCGGCGAGTTCATCCTCCGCCTGGACGACGGCGTAGGTGTGTTTGCCGTCTTCGCGCTTGCGAAGTTGGGGGAGATAATCGTTCAGCGATTCTGCAAGGGATGTTGCCGGTGTGATCGGATACCAGGCTGCGAATTGTACGCCTCCAAAAATCGACCCGATGGCGGCAGCGGTATTTCCGTCGGCCATGATCAACCCTTCGGTCTTGCTCATCGGTTCGACGTAGAACGGGTCTTTCTTTTCGAGATTGGCCTTTGCCCATTCCGCGCCGGCTTTTACCGCGTTGAAATTCATATCGATCGGCTTTTGCTTGCCCTTGAAATGGAAGGTAAGCGCGGCGTTGATCATGTTCATATCCATGCCGATCATTTGCGCAAGAACACCCACGTAGACCATATTCCCCACCAGATCGCGAAAATCGGAGGGGACATTCGGGTCGTTGCGCACGATGGTCTTGATCGGCATCGGGTAGACGGCGATGTCGGCGCGAGTGATGGGTTGTTTGATATCGTCGGCGTAGTAAAAGGCTCCACCCGGCACAACAGAGGCCAGGTCACGGGCGAACGAATTTGGATTGATCGCAATGACGATGTCACGTCGTTCATGATGGGCGATGAATCCATCCTTGTTGGCGCGGATCGTGTACCAGGTGGGCAATCCTTGAATGTTCGAGGGGAAAAGATTTTTGCCCGAAACGGGAATACCCATCTTGAAGATGGCGCGCAGGATGGTGTTGTTGGCGGTGGAACTACCCGAGCCGTTTACCGTTCCGACCGTGATCGAGAAATCGTTGATGATCTTGTTCATGGGTCTCCTTGTTTATGACGGACGATGCGCAAGCAGGTCGATATGGGAGACCAGCGCTTTGCGCCCCGCCGTGTAATTTCCATTGCAAATGCTTTGAACCATGGCTTTGTGATACCCCCAGACCTCTTCGAGATAATCCATGCCGCCGGCGTACATGTTCAACCCCACGGCTTCGTAGGCCTCCCAATAGGCTTCGAGCAAACCGGTCACAAAGGGATTGTTCAAGCGGCTGTAAATGAGCAGGTGAAGACGGCGATGTTCTTCATGGGGAACCTGCGCGGAGTTGCCGCGCAATTTTTCAAAAGCGCGGGCGACGATGTTTTGCAATTCAGTTTTATCTTCTTCCGTGAGCAATTGCACCGCTTCATCCCAATACGCGGCTTCAATGTGGTTTCGCAGTTCGGAATATTTTGCGAAATGACTTTGATTGACCGCCAGCGCGTATGCGAGGCTTTGCTTGACAGCCGGCGCGAATGAATACGACAATCGCCTCGTTCCCGTCCGTGGGCGGACTTCGACCAAACCGAGCGCGCGCGCCACTTCGAGTTGTTCCCGCAGCCCGGCCACACTGATGCCTAATTCCCGGCTCAGGTCGTTTAACGAAGGCAGGCTTCCTTCCGCTTGTTCATGCGATGCAAGGTAGCGCAGGAATTCAGATATCTTTGGAGTGGGGCGTTCTCGTGGAATCATGCGTAAAATCCGATTAATCTGATTAATCGGATTTTACGGCAATTCGGGCATTACGTCAAGATAAAAAAAAATTACCAATGTCAGTAAAAAAATTAAATCTGGCAATCGCTGCGCTTCGACTGCGCTCTTTCCAGAAGAAGCGATTCGTCCTAAGAGAGCGTTTCTTAAGTCCAATTCCGAGACAACACACCCCACATTCCCCCTTTTTGTGGAAAAAATTTTTTTAAGAAACAGTCTCTTACACAGAGGGTGTGCCCACAATGCGTAACATCAGTTATTGAAATTCGAGCATCTTTTCAAAAAGAAGGGGAAGTGGCGAACACCCCGCTTTATTGAGATGATACAAATTCGCTTCGATTCTTATGCTCTAAAAATATAGATGGGATTGGGAAGGTAAGGTATAATCAATTCACCGCGCAAGCGTAAATTCATTTCAAGGCTGAGTATGGCAGGCGCATTTTCCCTTCCCAACGAATATTGGTTGTCCCTTCAAGTCGATTCGCAAGACGTAGAAAATCTGCACACTTTTCTTTTCGATCGCGAGACCCCGCTGACCATGCGCGATCTGGCTGTCGAATTTGTTGAGGCGCGTATCAGGGCGGAACGGACCTCGGCGGAAGCCAAACAAAAATCCGCTGGAAAAAGTTTTCTTCCGAAAGAGAAATATCAAATCGGTGACGAACTTGTTTTTCCCGCCGTTGCATGGAAACAGGGACGCGTGAAGGATGTGCGCATGGGACTCAACCCGTCGGTGGGTGAGTTCGATGTGTTGACTGTGGAAATGGACGATGGCTTCGAGCGGATGTTCGCCTCGAATTTAACGACGCATTTGTTGAACGATGCGCCCATATCGACCCCACAGGAAGACGGCACAGACACGGCTGCGATTTTGCGCGAGCATGGCGAATCGATCGAAAAGAAACTCGAAGCCGCCTTTGCCGCCGACGAAGGCATGGTGAAGATCGCCGGCAGTTGGTTTGCGCGCGCGCTTTTGATTGATATCAATCAGGGACAGTTGAATCTTGCCGAGGCTGTGCTGGATATGTCGGGCGGGGAGCCGCTGCAAACTTCCGCCTTGATCAAGGATATCGGGTTGCCTGATGGCGTGAATCCGAAACTGGCCGAGTTTTCATTGAATTATGCCCTGCAAGGCGATGGCCGCTTTGACGAGGTCGGGCCTGCGGGGCAGGTGTTGTGGTGTTTGCGCCGTCTCGAACCGGATTATGTGCGCGAGGTGCCGCCGCCTTTGCAATACCATAAAATCGAACATGACCGCTCCGTGTTGAGCGCAGAGATGAAGAATCTTGAAGCCCAACTTGATGACGAGTTGACCCCGGTCGAATCGGGCGGTTTGCGCGAGGAGGTTTCCTCCGTCACGATCACGTTGATCTATCCTCATCTGCGCGCCGGGACTTTGCCCATGTCGGCGCGGACGCGGAAGTTGTTTCCGACAGCCTACGAATCGCCGCATATTCGATTTACATTGGTCGACGGCAAAACGAAACAACGCATTCCCGCGTGGGTCGTGTTGGAGCATGGATATGTATTTGGTCTGCGCGAGTGGTACAAACTGCATAAGTTAATTCCGGGTTCGCTGGTGCAACTACAGCGCGGCGAGAATCCCGGCGAGATCATTGTCGAAGTAAAGAACCAGCGCTCTTCGAAAGACTGGGTGCGGACTGTGATGGTGGGCAACGACGGCGGCTTTGTCTTTGCCACGTTAAAACAGGCCATTACCGCTGAGTTCAACGATCGCATGGTTATCCATGTGCCGGATTTCAGGTCGCTTGACCCGGCCTGGGAAAAGAAACGTTCCTTCGACGAACTTGTGCTTACCACCATGCGCGAGTTGACCAAGTCGAATCCGCAGGGACATGTGCATGCGCAGGAATTGTATGCGGCGGCGAATCTCATCCGCCGCGTGCCGCCGGCGCCGATCTTTGCCCTGCTGGCAACCAACCCAATATACAAACATGTGGGCGATCTGCACTTCCGCCTCGGTGAGGAGGCAGAATGAGCCTGCTAAAACCTACGGCCCAAACCCCCTTTCACATAGACTTCGACTGGTGGAAGCAAAACGAACGCGATTGGCATGTTTTCCTGCGCTCGCTATTATGCCCGGAACATCAGGATGCCTTTGTTGAGATAGAAGAAGGCTCGATGATCGATTGGATCGATCCGCAAACCGCCGAGGTCAAGGCGGTGGACGGCGTTCAACATGCGTTGATGACCCATTGCGCACTCCTGCCCGAATTCACCGACGCGCGAACGGCGATGGTCGAAGCGATCTTCCGCATCTTCCTTGTTAACGGCAATACGCCCATGTCCACCGAAGAGATTTCAAAGAGACTCGGCAAACCCGCGGAAACCATCCTGAGAACTATTGCCGGTCCCCGCGTGTATCGCGGCCTGCGGCCCTATCAGCCTGAGGTAATGGCGGCTGTTCAGGAAGAACTGCTTTAGCAACGCACACCCCGCCGTAGCGTCTCAATCAAATGGGGTGTGGGGTGTGTCGAGCGCGCTACGTGCGCTCGACACACCCCACTTCCTCTTCTTTTTGGAAAGACACGCCTCTATAGCTTAATGGACAAAGCTACGGTCTTCTAAACCGTCGATCCAGGTTCGATTCCTGGTAGAGGCACATCAGTAAATCGGCGTCACCCAAATGCGTATGTAAGGAGCAGTAGCCCATGCCCACCATTGTTCGCAAATCCGGTTCTGCGGTGTTTCCAACCCGCCGCGAGATTCTCCATGCAGTTAGTTGGCAGGTGCGATCCCATGCATGGAGTCCGCCGACCGATCAATACGAAACCGATGAAGCATATATCGTGCGCGTCGAAATAGCGGGGATGCGCGAAGATGACTTCGAAGTCGCGCTCGAAAACAACACGTTATTCATTTCCGGGTCGCGCCCTGATCTTCCCGAGCGCCGCGCCTATCACCAGATGGAAATCCGCTTTGGAAAATTTTCAACCGCCCTCGGCTTGCCGGGGCCGGTCAACATCGAACATGCACGCACCGAGTACAAGGACGGCTTTCTCACCATCACCCTTCCCAAACGGCATTCACGCAGCGCTGAGGTAGAATAAGATAATGCCCGCTGAACGGTGGCACTCCGGTATCCATGATTTCCTTCAATCGATGGGGGAAACCGACGAAGACTTCATCAGGAATTTTATGACGTCCGCCTTGTCGCGCATCCCCAAAAAAGACGACGATCCAGCCGCGCCGGAAACGGGCGATAAAAACGAAGGGCAAAGATTCCCCGATATCCTTCCCATCCTGCCATTGCGCGGCGTTGTCGTTTACCCCAA
>JACPVD010000179.1 GCA_016191895.1 Chloroflexota bacterium
ACCGAAGGCATCATGCTCGGCACGTTCCACTCGATCTGCGCGCGCATTCTCAGGCGTGAGGCGGATCACCTCCCGCTTGAATCCAACTTTGTTATTTTCGATTCTGACGACCAAGAAAGAATCGTCAAAGCCATTATTCGTGAATTCAATCTAAACGAAAAGTTATATCGTCCTGCCAGCATTCACGCTTCGATCTCGCGCGCCAAGAATGAACTCATCGGCGCGGACGATTATCCGATCAACACCTATCGCGATGAAGTAGTGAAGCGTGTGTATGCCGAATATCAAAAGAGACTCGTCTCCATGAACGCCGTGGACTTTGATGACATTCTGGTTTACACCGCCCGCCTGCTGGAAGAAAACCCCGCCGTGCGGGATAAGTACGCTCAGCGTTTTCGCCACGTGCTCGTGGATGAGTTTCAGGATACCAATCTCGCACAATATGCCTTGGTGAAGCAGCTCGCTTCATATCATAAGAATATTTTCTGTGTGGGTGACCCCGACCAATCAGTGTACGGCTGGCGCGGCGCGGACTATCGCAATGTGCAACGCTTCGAGCAGGACTTCCCCGATGCTCGCGTCGTTTTGCTCGAACAAAATTATCGCTCGCACCAAAACATTCTCGATGCCGCCACAGGCGTCATTGACCGCGCACGCAATCGCACCAAGAAACGTCTTTTCAGTGACCGCGGCGAAGGCGAGCGCATCTTCTTTTATGAAGCGCGTGACGATTACGGCGAAGCATCTTTTGTAGTGGATACCATCGCTCAACTTGTCGCATCAGGCGATTTTGAACCCGGCGAATGTGCGGTGATGTATCGCACCAACGCCATGTCTCGTTTAATTGAAGAAGCATTTTTGCAAGCGCGGCTCCCCTATCGCTTGGTCGGCGCGCAACGCTTTTATGGACGCCGCGAAGTTAAGGATGCCATCGCATTCCTGCGCCTCGTCCACAACCCTGCGGATGAAGCCAGCCTCGACCGCATCATCAACGTTCCGCCGCGCGGCATCGGTGAAAAGACTCTCACCACACTGCACATGATCGCGCGTCAAAATGAAACCTCGCCCGCCGCCATTTTGCTCGACCTCGCTCGCGGCGCAGACTCACCTTTTTATAAATCATTCACAGGCCGCGCCGCCGTTCCACTCGCTGATTTTGGCGGTATGCTCGCAAACTGGCGCGCGCTTGCCGCAACCCGCACCATCCCCGAACTCTTCGACAAAATTTTGCAGGATGTCAATTACAAAGAGCACATCGTTGAAGATGATTCAGAAGAAAGCGCAGACCGCTGGGAAAACGTGCAAGAGTTGAAGAGCCTCGCGATGGAATTTTCCACGCGCACGATGGACGAGTTCCTTGAGAACATCGCGCTCATCGCCGATCAAGACACCATCACCGACCAAAATGCACCCACCCTGCTCACCCTCCACGCCGCCAAGGGACTTGAATTCCGCGCGGTCTTCATTGTCGGCCTCGACGACGGCATCATTCCGCACAGCCGTTCCTTCGACGAACCCGAACAAATGGAGGAAGAGCGCCGCCTCTTTTACGTAGGCATCACCCGCGCCAAGGACAAACTCTATTTGCTCCGCGCCATTCAACGCGGCGGACGCGGTATGGCCGAAGAAACCTATCCTTCACGCTTTATCGATGATATTCCCGAAACCCTGCTCGTTGGAAAAACCCGCACCGGGCGCTCGACTTTCTCTCGTGGATCATTTGGCAGCTCAAGCTCATCCTCCAATTCGAACTGGACGCTTCCTTCCCCGCCCCAATCTGCTCCTGTTGCTACAAGCAAATACCACGCTGGGACTCGCATCAAGCATGCCGTGTGGGGCGAAGGCATCGTCCTCAGCAGCCGCCTGCAAGACGGCGACGAGATCGTGGATGTGGTCTTTGAGTCTGTTGGAATAAAAAGAGTAGCCGCAAGTCTTGCGAAATTGACGATCATTTAGAGACGACAGACCACAGACCGTTGACCATCGTCTGTGGTCTATCGTCCGTCGTCCAAAAAAGGAGTTCTCATGCAATACACCAACCTCGGCAAAACTGGATTGAAAGTCTCACGCCTGTGTTTAGG